>NZ_JBSYGG010000015.1:0-1837 GCF_054121475.1 Salegentibacter profundi | reverse complement strand
ACTATGGCATCCATTAAACTGAAATATGCGCCACCTTCCTCATCAACATCCTCACAAGACATTAAGTCTTCTACATCAAAATCAGGGATCTCATAAATAGTGACAGTGACTTCTGCCCTTGGCCCTTCACAATCGTCTACCGTACAGCTAACCCAGAAAGAAGTGGTTTCAGTAATAGGATTAGTGGGGGTATAGGAAGCTCCTGTAAAAATCAAAGTTCCATCCGTTTCGGCATCATACCATTTTACAGTTCCTTCACAACCGGAAGCATCAAGTGTACCAGACCAGGGCCCGCAATTTTCAATATCTGTAAGTTCGGGTGCAGGAGGGGTTAAGTCAAGACCAAGCTGAATAGGTCCTACCGGGAAATCCTTAAGCTGCGCGGTCCCCGATTCACCTGATGACCTTGTTCTAACAAATAGGGTACTAAGAGAAATACAGGGATCTTCATTGGCTTCAAAAACCTTACTTAAATTTACGGCTCCTTCAACCCATTGGTTGATTTCATAATAGTCCTTTCCGTAAGCATCAAAAGGAACATTGGTGATGCTCTTATTGGTAGTTGCATAAATAAGACCTTGATAGTCGTCTATATCCTTTAATTCATAATGGTACCCCCCAGAACCATCCGATTCCCAACGCAGGATAGCCACAGTAGCAACTCCCCCGCCATTTCCATATCCAACAGTAACGAGAAGATCTCCAATATTACGACCTCCTGTTTCTGCGGGTGCCTTACTTATAAAACCACCGGAACCTGTACCGAGACCAGTCATAGTTAGACTGTCCTGCAAAAACTCAAAATCTATATAACTATCACCATTGGTGACTGCTCTGTCCGCAGCAAAGAGTACCCAGAGATCATCGGAGTCCCCGGGATTACCAAAGAAATCATTCATACCCGGGTCTCCATAGGTAAAATGGGCAGCGACATTCTGAATTTCATTTTTGGGGGGAGATGAGCCTTCTCCCCAGGTATATGTATTGGGATCCTGATCTATTTTTGCAGCAGTGGTAAAAATAGTGGGATCTTTCATATTCCCCATAGGAATGGAATCCTGTAAAAAATAGGTGAAATCGTAAATTGGAATGAGCGTCTCATTAATTAGATCTCTTCTAAAAATACCACCGGGATCGGTGTCATTCTGATCATTAAAATCCTCAAAAAACCAGTCACCGACCAGATCATAAGTGGGATCAGGAGTTCCCGCTTTAGCATCACCATCCACACCAAATCCTCCTAAAGGAGTTTGCACCGGTACAGCTCCCTCGCTAATAACCTGCGAGTAAGCCCCAAACGAAATCAAAAAAGCGCCAAGAAACCCCAGGATACCCAGAGTACTGGTTAACTTTTTGACATAAACTGAAAGTTTAGACTGAAGACCTTCACGATGAAGGCCATCAGACAATGTAAAATCATTCATAATTTAATAATTTTAAGGTTAGTAATCTTCGGTTAAGAAGATTTTAGGCAGCAAAAAATTGGTAAAAGAAAATCACTTAGGGGGGAATACCTTAACCGACTAATGCGGATAGTTTAAAACCTTAAAGGTCTCCGGGGGGAGGATCATAAAGGGGCAGAAAATAAAAATACTAATAGAACTTAGAGATAGGATTAGGGTATCGCAGCTCTTAAATCAAATTTAATTTATTGATCAATATAAATATAGTTGAAGTTAAATATTTTAATACAAAACTCTCATTTTCAATGACTTTTACGGGTTTTCCCTTAATCAGGTAATCAAGTGAACCAGATTTCAGGATCAATCTCAAAAGTTGTGTGTGAATTAAAATAATAGTTTGATTTTTGCTTTCTAAACAAGAAGCATTGGATCCA
>NZ_JBSYGG010000014.1:0-87497 GCF_054121475.1 Salegentibacter profundi | reverse complement strand
AGGAGTGAAAAATGTAGAATTCTTTCTGTATAGATTAACTACAATTTTTGCTTAAACACAACAATTGGGCTTGATCCTATAATATGCTTCTAGTATCGGATCGAACCCTATATAGGTATAATTTAGACATAAAAAAATCCCTGAAGTAAGTATACTTTGGGATCTGGACATTAAGTGGGCGCGAAGGGATTCGAACCCCTGACCCCTTGGGTGTAAACCAAGTGCTCTGAACCAACTGAGCTACGCGCCCTAACTTTCACTAAAAAAAGGCTCCTTTATAAGAAGCCTTGAGAATGGTAGTGGGCGCGAAGGGATTCGAACCCCTGACCCCTTGGGTGTAAACCAAGTGCTCTGAACCAACTGAGCTACGCGCCCATTCTTTAATGCGGATGCAAATATAGATTAGTTTTTCAATTGCACCAAGAAAAACTTTAAAAAATCAAATTATTTCTGCCACGGTAAAAGTACTGCCTCCCACGAATACCAGATCCTCGTCTAAGGCACTGTCAACAGCGACTTCATAAGCTTTTGAAACCGAATCAAATACCCTTCCTTCCAGACCGAAACTAGCCGCTTTTTCAGCTACAATATCCGCCTCAAGACCTCGTGGGATATCTGGTTTGCAAAAGTAATAATGAGCATTTTTCGGAAATAATGGCAAAATAGATTCCAGATCTTTATCATTAACAACCCCCAGGACAATATGTAAATGCTGAAAATCCTCTCCCTTAAGTTGTTTAAAAACAAGTTTAAGTCCCTCCTTATTATGTGCAGTATCGCAAATCACCTTTGGCTTCTCTTGAAGAATATCCCAACGCCCCTGCAATGAAGTATGTAATTTCACACTGTTTAAACCGTTTTTCAGGCATTCTTCAGGTATGTTCCAGCCTTGGTTCCGAAGCACCTTCACAACCCCAAGAACACTTTTCATGTTCTTATTTTGGTAATCTCCTTTAAGATCAGTGCTGTATTTGGGAAAACGCAGTTCTTGAGCAAAGATCAGCTTTGCGTTGTGTTTTTGAGCAACCTCTTCAAATATAGGAGTGGTTTCTTTTTGCTTTTCTCCAATCACCACTGGAATTCCCTCTTTTATGATCCCGGCTTTCTCACGGGCTATTTCCGATAAAGTGTTCCCTAAATGAGCAACATGATCTAGACCAATATTGGTAATTACAGAGACTTCAGGAGTAATAATATTCGTAGAATCTAAACGACCTCCCATTCCTACCTCTATTATGGCAACCTCTACTTCCTGTTTTGCAAAATAATCGAATGCTAATCCAACGGTCATTTCGAAAAAGGAAAGTTTAGCTTCTTCAAGAAAATCTTTATGGGTTTTCACAAAGTTAACTACCGATTTTTTATCTATAAGGTGGCCGTTGATTTTTATACGCTCCCTGAAATCCTTTAAATGCGGTGAAGTATATAGTCCTACTTTATAACCTGCTTCCTGTAATACTGAAGCTAACATATGACTAGTAGACCCCTTTCCATTGGTCCCGGCCACATGAATAGTTTTAAATTTTTTATGAGGTGCTCCCAAGTGCTTTGCAAGCTGTTGGGTTTTGGTGAGATCTTTCTTAAAAGCATGGTCCCCTACCCGCTGGTACATAGGCAACTGCTGAAACATCCAATCAACAGTTTCTTTGTAAGTATTCACCTATTCTGAGAGTTTAAAGTTATAAATAATTGTCCCTACCTGTCTGGAGGGAGCATTGTCATCACTGTTGAACCGAGTAGCCATTGCGGCACGTCTAGCCGGTTCGGTAAGGCAAGAAGCGGAATTCGTTGTCCCCTTTACACCTGGAGTGGCGTTAATTACCTGTCCGGAACGATTTACTTCAATGCGCACCACTACGATACCTGATTCATTACAGTCCTGAATAAATTTCTCTTTATTCAAGGCTCTCCGGCCGCCAAGGCGATAATTTCCATCCCCATCAAGTCCGGCACCATTCCCATAATATGCACTTGCATTGGGATCACCATCAGGTGACCCCTTATCCCCCGCAGAATTATCATCGCCTTCTCCTCCTGTTTCTGAACCAGTACGTTCAGGTCCGTTTAGGATACTGCTCATGGCATCCGTAGTAGATTTATCTGGTTTGGGTTCCGGCTTTTCAGCCGGGGGTTGCTCCTTAGGTGGTTCCGGTGTTTCTTTTTTAACCGGCTGTGGCTTCTCCTTCTTTTCGATGACGGGGGCTTCTTCAGTCTGCTGAGTAACCACTTCTTCTTCAATAACCGGTTCGGGTTGAGAAACAGGTTCAGGCGCTGTTGTTTGTTGAGGGGCCGATTTTATCGGTTCAGTAGGTTGGTTTTCACCGGCCCCAACCTCTGAAGTACCAAAATTTATTGCAATCCCATTTTCTGGTGGCGGATCTAGATATTTAAAACCTAAAAACAGCATCAAAATAATCAAAAGCACGTGAAGTACCACCGTGATGGTAAAAGATTTTTTCTCGTGTTTTGTTTCAAGCATTGCCATTTTATTCAGGTTTTACAGCCAATACAATCTTATAACTATTACGGTTGGCAATATCCATAACATTAACGGCTTTTTCGATAGGTACTCCTTCCTCAGCCCTTAAAATAATCGTTGGGTTCTCTTCCCCCACCAGTTTGCTTTTCAGTGTTCTTTCCAAAGCACTAGCACTAACTCTTTCTTCATTTACATAGAATTGAAGGTCTTTGGTAATACTAACCGCTATATTTTGCTGCGTTGTGGTTTTACCTTTCGCCTTCGGAAGAATTAAATCCAGAGCTTCAGGTGTAATAACCGGTGATGTAAGCATGAAAAAGATCAATAACAAAAATACAATATCTGTCATTGAGCTCATGCTGAACTCCGGACTAATTTTATTTCTACCTCTTAAATTCATATCAGGCAGGTTCGTTTAATAAATCTAAGAAATCTACTGCGGTAGCTTCCATTTGATGTACTACTTTATCCGTTTTCACTACCAGGTGATTGTAACCTATATAGGCAATAATTCCGACAATAAGCCCGGCAACAGTAGTGGTCATCGCTGTATAGATACCTTCTGCAAGAGCTCCCATTTGTGCCTGACCACTACTTGTGGCCAATTCATGAAATGCAAGGACCATACCAATCACAGTCCCCAAAAATCCAATCATTGGTGCGGCTCCGGCAATAGTGGCTAGGATACTTACATTTTTTTCTAGTTTGTAGACTTCCAGCCTTCCGGCGTTTTCAATTGCTGTGTTGATATCTTCTAAAGGGCTACCAATTCGGGAAATCCCCTTTTGAGTTAGCCGCGCCACTGGAGAATCACTTTGTGCACAACGAATCTTAGCCGATTCTATATTCCCATTTAAAACGCTATCTTTTATTTGAAGCATAAAATTTTTGTCTACCTGGCTGGCTGCTTTAATAGCAAAAAGTCTTTCGAAATAAATATAAACTGCAGCGAACAGCAGCACGAAAAGAATCAAAATAATAATTTGGCCACCGAGGCCACCGCTTAACATCAGGTCAAATAAAGAAAGGGTTTTTTCTTCTACTACAGGCTCTGTCTCCTGAACTGCCTGAGCAGTGCCTTCCTGCTGGAAAAAGTATAGCATAGGTATCTTTTAGGGTTTTGTATCTAACGTAAAAAACTTTTTTAAATTGTAACCAAAAATAGTAAAATATTCAGCAGTACAAGTTGGTTTCTGGTAATCCTTGGATTTTTATACAATTCTCATCCAAATCCCTGTCTAAGCAAAGAAAACTAAAAATTAAAAACCCCAAATAGCGCCTAACCATTTGGGGGTGATTCGGTTAAATATGCTCCTTAAACCAGAGACCCAGAGACCAAGTAATTTAAACTAATTGTTTCAATGCTATCTCAAAAGCTGTTTTACTTACCCCTGTTTTACCACTATTATTATCGAAGGTATTTTGCATGGCATTCTTAATAGTCATGGAGGTATCATTAAAGATTGACTCATCCGTCATTTGAACTCTTCCCTCCATAAAATAAGCGAAGACCCTGGCCATTCCACAATTAGCAATGAAATCAGGAATTAGGCTAACCTTCCCATCGGTATATTCCATTATGGGTCCAAAGAATATCTCTTCATCGGCAAATGGCACATTGGCTCCTGAAGAGATAACTTCAAGTTTTCTTTCGATCAAACTGGAAATTTGATCCTTATTAATTAACCGCGATGCAGCGCAAGGGGCAAAGATCTCGGCGTCAACCTGCCATATTTTTTCATTGATCTTTTCAAATGGAATAAGATCCGAATGCTTTAAGCTATTGCCTTCTTTATTAAGGAACATTTCCTTTATTTCCTTAAAGGTGAAACCTTTCTCGCTTAAAAGTCCACCGTCACGGTCGATAATTCCCACAATCTTAACTCCCATTTGCGCAAGATAGTAAGCTGCTGCTGAACCTACATTACCAAAGCCCTGTACTATTGCTCTTTTATCTTTAACATCACCACCATAAATGGAATAATAATGTTTAACGGCTTCTGCTACTCCATAACCGGTGATCATGTCGGCCACTGTATATTTACGACTGATATCAGGGGAATAATTGGTGTTTTCAAGAACTTTTATGACCCCTTGCCGCAATTGGCCGATCCTATTAATTTTATCGGCCTCACTAGGTTTAAAATGACCGTTAAAGACTCCTTCCTGCGGGTGCCAAACCCCACAGTTCTCAGTAATTGGTATCACCTCATGGATTTCATCCACATTAAGATCACCTCCGGTACCGTAATAACTCTTTAGAAGAGGAGAAACAGCTTTGTACCAGCGTTCTAGCACCCCTTTTTTTCTCGGATCTTTTGGATCAAAATTAATCCCTGATTTTGCACCCCCAATAGCCGGACCTGAAACCGTAAATTTAACTTCCATTGTTTTTGCAAGGGACAGCACTTCATTTTCATCTAGGCCAGGTCGCATTCGGGTTCCGCCCCCAGCCGCCCCTCCACGCAATGAATTTATCACAGTCCAGCCCTCAGCATCGGTTTCAGCATCACGCCAGTGAAATATAATTTCAGGCTCCTTATTTTCAAATACTTTTAATAATTCCTTCATTTTAGGTGTGTTTTTTCGCAAATATATAAACTAACGGAGATCCTGTTGAGTTTTCACTAAAAATATCACAACTCAAAAATCACCCCAGCAGAATGGTCTTTTTGGGCCCCTGTCACTGATTTAAGCGTGTTGACTTCTCCACGAATTTTAAGTACTCCTAACAGACCAAAGATCAGTGCCTCCTTAAAATCGATAATCTCCCTAGAGGGTATGGTAAAGTGACATTTTGAATGCTTTTTCAATTCTTTTATAATGAAATTATTAAAAGCTCCACCTCCGGTAACCAGTATATTAGATTCCTTTTTGTCGTCAAGAACTTTCGAAATTTGCTCAGCTATATGTACAGAATAGGTATGCATAATAGCCGGTATATCATCGTCATACCTTTCAAGGAGAGGGAATACTTCTTTGGACACCCATTCTATTCCAAGGGATTTAGGCGGTTTTTGTGCATAGAAAGGAAGTTGGTTTAATTCTTTTAAAAGTTTTTTATTTAGAACTCCGGCTCCCGCTAATTTCCCGTCTTCATCAAATTCCTTTCCCAATTTTTTAGCATAATGGTTCAACACGGTATTTACAGCACAGATATCGTAAGCAATTCTTTCACCGTTTTCTTCCGTGGATATATTGGCAAAGCCTCCCAAATTGAGGCAATAATTATAATCAGAAAATAACAACCTGTCCCCAATAGGAACAAGGGGCGCTCCCTGTCCCCCGAGATTAACATCCTGAACCCTAAAATCACAAACCACCTTTTGCCCGGTTAAATAAGCAAGTTGTTGCAAATTTCCGATCTGAAGAGTGTACTGGTTTTCCGGTTCATGTTTAATTGTATGTCCATGACTACATACAGCATCGAGATCTGTGATATGATATTTTTCGATAAATTGTGAGATCACACCAGCAAGATACTGGGTGTATTTAAGGTTGAGCTCTTCCAGCCTTTCTTGTGAAAAATTAAGGGCTTCTGCCAGAGTTTCCTGCCAATTAAGAGGATACGGCCTTGTTTCTGCCTTGAGGATTTTATAGGTCCATTCATCCTTGTAATCGAAGTTGACATAAACCAGGTCGATACCATCCAAAGAGGTACCCGACATTACACCTAATACTTTGTAATTTGCTTTTTTCATATTCGTAAAATTAATGAAAGTAAATTGAATATTACATATCAAAAAGTTATCTTTGGGAACCAAATTTAGGTATTCCTTAAACAAAATTAATATGGATTTCAAACTTACAGAAGAACATATAATGATACGTGATGCGGCACGTGATTTTGCTAAAAATGAACTCCTACCCGGAGTAATAGAACGGGATGAAAAACAAGAGTTTCCCACTCAACAAGTCAAAATGATGGGGGAACTTGGTTTTCTGGGAATGATGGCTTCACCAGAATATGGTGGCGGGGGCATGGACACTATCTCTTATGTTCTGGCTATGGAAGAGATTTCTAAAATCGATGCATCGGCCTCCGTGGTAATGTCGGTTAACAATTCCTTGGTGTGCTGGGGCCTTGATACTTACGCAAGTCCTGAACAGAAGGAAAAATATCTTAGTAAGCTTGCAACGGGAGAGAAATTAGGTGCATTTTGTTTATCAGAGCCCGAAGCCGGGAGCGATGCAACTTCACAGAGAACTACAGCCATAGATAAAGGTGATCATTACCTGTTAAACGGCACAAAAAATTGGATTACCAATGGAGGAACTGCCGATTACTACCTAGTTATTGCCCAGACCGATCGGGAGAAAAAGCATAAAGGTATTAATGCCTTTATTGTGGAAAAAGGTTGGGAAGGTTTTGAAATAGGACCGAAAGAACAAAAAATGGGTATTCGAGGTAGCGATACTCATTCCCTGAATTTCAATGATGTTAAAGTACCCAAAGAAAACAGAATTGGAGAAGATGGTTTCGGGTTTAAATTTGCAATGAAAACACTTTCGGGAGGAAGAATCGGGATAGCTGCCCAAGCTCTTGGTATTGCATCTGGGGCTTATGAACTCTCTAGAAAATATTCAAAAGAAAGAAAAGCATTCGGGACAGAGATCTGTAATCATCAGGCTATCGCCTTCAAACTGGCAGATATGCATACCCAAATTGAAGCAGCAAGACACCTGGTTATGAAAGCTGCCTGGGACAAAGACCAGCATAATGACTATGATCTTTCTGGCGCTATGGCAAAACTCCACGCCTCGAAAACAGCCATGGATGTCGCAATAGAAGCTGTTCAAATTCATGGAGGGAATGGTTACGTAAAAGAATATCATGTGGAACGGTTAATGAGAGATGCCAAGATCACACAGATCTATGAAGGAACTTCTGAAATACAAAAAATAGTAATATCCCGATCCATCCTTAAGGATTAATTATTTTTAATTTAGATAGGATAGTAGGAACGGGAAATATTCTCGTTCCTACCTTCCACAATGCCAGAGATATATTCCCCTACTGTATAGCCGCCCAACTTACCTCCCATCTCCACAAATCATTTAGGTAGGAAATTAAACCTTCCTCTTAACAGTCCACCACCTATCTATCAAGTAATACCAATTGAGTTAAATCTTTTTGGACCCAGCCCTTCATTTTATCTTTTAACTTTATCTAAACCTGATTAAGACAAACCCATTTTTTCAAATAACACAACTGATTATTATATTCTAAGGTTACTATCGAAACCTTGGTATTGACTTCCTTGAAATTATTCCTTTTTAAAATACACACTATCGATTGTAGGCCTAAAAAAGCCTGCCTTTTTTTGCATGGTGTTCTATTAAAAGATTTTTAATTCATGCCTTGTCAAATTAAATAATTATCATTTTATGTGCTTTTAATTGATTTAAATGAATTTATTTTTGATTTAACAAAAAAAAGCCGCTTTTTCTTTATCGTTTTGGGTAATTTAGCACAAATTACTTAAGGACGACAAGGACATGAAATTAAAAAAACAGGGGCTCTATTCACCCGAATTTGAGCATGATAATTGTGGAGCAGGATTTATATGTAACCTGAAAGGAAAACGCACCAACGATATTATTCATAAGGCTATTGATATTCTCATTAGACTGGAACACCGGGGTGCAGTAAGTGCTGACGGGAAAACCGGAGATGGTGCAGGAATTCTCATTGAGATTCCCCACGACTTTTTTAAGGAAACCTGCGATTTCAAATTACCGGATTTCAAAGAATATGCTGTAGGTATGGTTTTCCTCCCCAGATCCGTTAATCAACGTAATATCTGTAAAGAAATTTTTGAAAGTGAAATTACCGGCCAAGGTCTCAATATTATCGGATGGCGTGAGGTTCCTGTGAACAGATCCTGTCTAGGAAGTATCGCCTCTCTTTCTGAACCTAATATCCAGCAGGTTTTTATCGGTAAAGGAGAGGAGATTTCAGCATCCACATTCAAGGCCAGGCTTTTTGCAGCCCGTAAAATTGCGGAGCACCGAATTGAGAATTCCGAACTTTCTGAAGCTGATAGTTTCTACTTACCAAGCCTCTCCACAAACACCATCATTTATAAGGGGCTGTTAATGCCTCAGGACATCAATGTATATTATAAAGATTTAAACGAGCCCGGGGTAGTTACCAAACTAGCCTTGGTTCATCAACGATTTTCCACCAACACCTTCCCAACTTGGGATCTTGCACAACCATTTAGGTATATGTGTCACAATGGGGAAATTAACACCTTAAGGGGAAACCTAAGCCGAATGAAAGCCAGAGAAGAGCTATTTGAAAGTGAAGTCTTTGGTGATGATCTTAAAAGGATCTTACCCATAACCGCCGACGGAAAATCAGATTCCGCATCCATGGATACAGTATTGGAATTATTGCTCCAAACCGGCCGATCTTTGCCAGAAGCGATTATGATGATGGTTCCCGAGGCCTGGGAGAAAAACCCATCAATGAATGATGAGAAAAAAGCTTTTTATGAATATAATGCCTGTATAATGGAGGCCTGGGATGGTCCTGCCTCTATACCTTTTACCGATGGAAATTACATTGGAGCTTTACTGGATCGTAATGGTCTGAGGCCTTCCCGCTATACTCTAACCAAGGACGGTTATGTAATTATGTCCTCGGAAACAGGAGTAATGGATATCAAACCAGAAAATGTGGAACTACATGGTCGCCTTGAGCCCGGAAGGATGTTTTTGGTAGATATGAATGAGGGAAGGATAATCCGGGACGAGGAAGTTAAAAGTAAAATCGTTTCAGAGAGACCTTATAGAAAATGGTTAGACAAAAACCTTCTTCCTTTGGCAGAAGTGCCCTACACAGGGAATAAAACTCCGCGGGAAGACATCCCCTTTAACACCCGACAGAAACTCTTTGGTTATACCCTCGAGGATATTAGTACAATAATTACTCCCATGGCCACACTCGGAAAGGAAGCCATCGGATCGATGGGGGCTGATATTCCCCTGGCCGTACTCTCTGATAAACCCCAACTCCTCTTTAATTATTTTAAGCAGTTATTCGCGCAGGTTACCAACCCTCCTTTGGATGGGATAAGGGAAGAGATCGTGACTGATATAAGCTTAGCTATTGGAGAAGATCGGAACATATTTGATATAGTTCCAGAACAAGCCAAGAAACTCCGTATACAAAATCCAGTGATCTCTAACGAAGACCTTGATAAGATTAAATATATAGATCAACCTGGTTTTCGAACGGAATCAGTTTCTATTTTGTATGAAGCGGAAAAAGGCCTGAATGGTTTAGAGACGCGCCTAAATGAAATTATTGTAGAAATCAACAATGCAGTAGACCGAGGGTGTAATGTGATAATTCTTAGCGACAGGAATGTGAATCCTAAACTAGCACCAATTCCTTCTTTACTAGCATGCTCCTTTGTTCATCACAGGGTGAAAAAATACAACCGGAGATCTTCCTTTGGAATTGTAATAGAATCGGCTGAACCGAGAGAACCGCATCACTTTGCCCTTCTCTTCGGCTATGGTGCAAGCGCGATTAATCCATATATGGTAAATGAAATTATTCACCAGCTCGTGGAGGACAATGAAATAGATATTGAAGATGCTGAGGAAGCGGTTCAGAATTTCAATAAGGCAATAGGGAAAGGGATAGTAAAGATCATGAACAAAATAGGGATCTCCACCTTGCATTCATATCGTGGCGCTCAAATATTTGAAATTCTTGGCCTCAATAAAAAATTTGTAGATAAATATTTCAGCAATACTCCTACCCGGATCGAAGGAATAGGCTTATATGAAATCGAGAAGGAAATTCAGAAACGTTTTGACGCAGCCTTTAATCCGCCTGAAACTGACACCGATCTGGATCTTGAAATAGGCGGCGATTACCGATGGAGAAGAAATGGAGAGCGGCATATGTTCAATCCTGCCAGTGTAGCCAAGCTACAGCAGGCAGTAAAACAAAACAACCCTAAAAGCTACAAGGAATACGCTAAACTTATCAATAACCAGAACGAGGCTTTAATGACCCTGCGAGGGATGTTCAAATTCAAAGACCTGAACCCTATTCCTATTGATGAGGTTGAACCATGGACAGAAATCGTAAAACGATTCAAAACCGGGGCTATGTCCTTTGGTTCGATCAGTAAGGAAGCTCATGAGAATCTTGCCATCGCGATGAATAGGATGAAAGGAAAAAGCAATTCCGGTGAAGGTGGAGAAGACCCTCAACGATTCAACAAGGATCTTGATGGTAACTGGAGAAATTCTGCCATAAAACAAGTAGCTTCAGGTAGATTCGGAGTATCTATAAACTACCTAAGTAACGCAAGTGAGATCCAAATTAAGATGGCTCAGGGCGCAAAACCGGGCGAAGGAGGCCAATTACCTGGCCAAAAAGTAAATCCCGATATCGCTAAAACTAGAAATTCTACACCTTATGTAGGTCTTATTTCCCCGCCACCACACCACGATATTTATTCTATAGAAGACCTTGCACAGCTCATCTTTGATCTTAAAAATGCTAATCGTGAAGCTCGCATTAACGTTAAACTGGTTTCGAAGGTAGGTGTGGGTACAATTGCTGCAGGTGTCGCAAAAGCAAAAGCCGATGTAGTATTGATCTCCGGTTTTGACGGAGGTACAGGGGCATCCCCACTTACCTCTTTACGTCATGCGGGATTACCCTGGGAGCTTGGTATTGCGGAAGCCCAACAAACTTTGCTTTTAAATAACTTAAGAAATCGAATCGTAGTTGAATGTGACGGCCAGTTAAAAACAGGACGTGATGTGGCGATCGCTTGTTTGCTCGGAGCTGAGGAATTTGGGTTTTCTACAGCACCTCTAGTCGCTTCGGGATGTATTATGATGCGTGCCTGTCATCTAAACACATGCCCGGTTGGGATTGCTACACAAGACCCGGAACTAAGGAAGAAGTTCAAGGGAACCCCGGAGGATGTCATTAACTTCATGTATTTTATTGCACAGGAATTAAGAGAAATCATGGCAAGCCTCGGTTTCCGAAGTATAAATGAAATGGTTGGACAAAACCAAAAACTCGATATGAATCGAGCCATAGAACATTATAAAGCTCAGGGAATAGATCTCTCTGGTATACTTTACAAACCGAAAATAGATGAAGATATGCCGCTTTACAATACCCAAAAGCAACAACACAATCTCGAAAATGTTCTTGATTTTGAGATTTTAAGGCAGGCTCATCCATCAATCTATAGGAAAGAAAAAATGTCGCTGGATTTTAATATTAGTAATATTAACAGGACCACAGGCGCAATTTTAAGCAATGAGATATCCAAAATACACGGAGAAAAAGGACTCCCTGAGAACACTTTGAGTCTTAATTTCAAGGGATCTGCAGGCCAAAGTTTTGGGGCATTTGCAACAAAAGGCGTTAGTCTAAATGTAATAGGAAACACTAATGATTACTTCGGAAAAGGACTTTCCGGCGCTACCCTTAGCGTTAAAAAACCAAAAGAAGCCAGTTTTAAATCCCATGAAAACGTAATCATCGGGAATGTAGCCCTTTATGGTGCTATTAATGGGGAAGCCTTCATCAATGGAATTGGAGGAGAACGCTTTTGCGTTAGAAATTCAGGAGCCAAGGCTGTCATTGAAGGAATTGGAGACCATGGTTGTGAATATATGACCGGAGGAATTGCTGTGATTCTAGGTAGAATAGGAAGAAATTTCGCTGCAGGGATGAGTGGGGGAATCGCCTACATTTTTAATCCAAAAGATAAACTTGATCACAACAATTTTAATATGGAAATGATCGGACTTGAGGAACCTTCTGAAGACAACAAAGCAGAACTAAAAGAACTTATAGAAAAACATAGCGCATATACTGATAGTGAACTTGCAGCAGAAATCCTTGAAAACTGGGAAGTAAATGCTGGTAAATTCATCAAAGTAATGCCAACAGAATACAAAAAAGCATTGAAACTACTAGAGGAAGAGAAGTTGAGAAATGCCGAAGTAGAACTCAAAACAGCATAAGAATGGGAAAATTAAAAGGATTTTTAGAATATAAACGAAAAACGGAAGAAACAATTGAGCCTTCAAAGCGTGTTAAAAATTTCAAAGAATTCACAAAAGATCTGAGCAATGAAGAGCTGCAGGATCAAGGAGCTCGCTGTATGGACTGTGGGATACCTTTTTGTCACAGTGGTTGTCCGCTGGGTAACTTAATCCCGGATTTTAATACTGCCGTCTATAGAAACCAATGGGATAAGGCTCTAAAAATACTCCATTCTACCAATAATTTTCCCGAATTTACTGGGAGGTTATGTCCGGCGCCCTGTGAATCTGCTTGTGTTCTCGGAATCATTGAACCCCCGGTATCTATTGAGCTCTTAGAGAAGTATATCGTAGAACGAGGCTTCAAAGAAGGATGGATCAAACCTCAAATTCCCGAACACCGTACAGGCAAAAAAGTTGCAGTAGTAGGGTCAGGCCCAGCTGGGCTTGCGGCGGCCCAACAACTCAATCGCGCAGGTCACTGGGTAACTGTTTTTGAGAGAGACAAAAAAGCAGGGGGTTTACTACGCTACGGGATTCCAGATTTTAAACTCGAAAAAGATGTTATTGATCGTAGGTTGAAAATAATGGAAGAAGAAGGTATAAAGTTTATGACCGATACAGAGGTAGGGAAGGATTATGATATTGAAGATTTAAAAAGTTTTGATTCCGTTGTGCTTTGTGGGGGTGCTACACAACGCCGAAATTTACCCATTCCAGGTGCTGATAGTAAAGGAGTGGTTCAGGCCATGAAATTTTTAAAGCGGAACAATGAAGTGGTAGACGGTTTGGCCGAAATGACAGATGACCTCTCGGCCAAAGCAAAAGATGTCATTGTGATCGGTGGTGGTGATACGGGTTCCGATTGTGTGGGGACTTCCAACCGACATGGAGCGAAATCGGTGACAAACTTTGAAATCATGCCTATGCCTCCCGAACAAAGAAGCAAAGAGAATCCCTGGCCCTACTGGCCTTTTACTTTAAAATCAACTTCTTCTCATCAGGAAGGTGTGAATCGAAACTGGAGTATCTCCACCAAAGAATTCATAAGGGATAAAGAGGGGAAATTAAAAGCATTAAAAACAGTAAATATCGAATGGGTAAAAGGAGAAAATGGAAGACCTCAGTTAAAGGAGATTCCAGATTCCGAAAAGGAATGGCCGTGTGACCTAGCTCTTCTGGCTCTGGGCTTTACAGGACCCGAAAAAAGCCTGGCTGAACAATTAGATTTGGAAGAGGATTCCCGCACCAATATTAAAGCTGAAAAAAATTACCAGACCAATATTCCTCACATTTTTGCGGCTGGAGATATGCGTAGAGGTCAGTCCCTAATTGTCTGGGCAATTTCAGAAGGCAGGGAGGCAGCATACGAGGTTGATAAATTCCTAATGGGAAAATCGAAATTACCCACTAAGGGTCCTGGAGATCTTCCGGCAGCCTAAGGAAAAACCTTTATCCGCGCAGTGCAAAAAGTGGAGAGAAAGTGCTTTGATCATCAAACATCAACGAAGAAAGTTAAGGCAGATTCCTGTTCCTTAACCCAGTCAGGATTTTTTTGGTGGATAACCATCAAGGGCTTTTTGAACAATCTTTTCGAACTGGGTACGTCGCTGTTCAGGAGAAGCATCAGGATTAAATTTACTCTCCACTACAGCCTGCCAGACAAGGGAATCATCATTTACATCAATAAAATCAAAGGTTATTCGAAGATAGGTTTCAGGGCCACCAAGGGGAATACCACCGGAAACCCCAACACCAACATTGCGTCCCCCGCCGCCTATACCAACTCCAAGACTATTTTGATTTTGTTGATGAAATTCATCGGTATAGACGTTGACATAAATTCCCGGTTTTGACGAAGTTGAAAAACCTTTTTTCTTAAGATGGTTTTCCAGACTTGCTAGCAATCGTTTTTCATCCAATTGACTCAAGCCGGATTGAAAATCAGGGAAAATAGCATAAGTCGAATATTTCGAAAAATTTATTTCCTGATCGTAATCATATACAGCCTGCGGGGTATTACAGGAGATAAAAAAAAAAACAAGAAGTATTGGTATCGGCTTCATAGGATCCATATTTTTAAAGCATTAGATTAAAAATACAGAAAATTGCGAGGCAAACCGCAGGTATTAACAAGAATTAAACAGGCTCTTTATTAAGCATTTCCCACAACTTATCTTTAAGTTCCTGAAGCCCCTCTTGCGCTACCGATGAAATAAATAACCAGGAGGCCTTGAGCTTTTCATCGAGTTCAGCTTTAATTTCGGCCTTGAGTTCTAAATCAAGCATATCACTTTTAGAGATTGCTATAAGCCGGTCCTTTACCAGCATCTCAGGATTATAGCGCCTCAATTCATCTAAAAGGATCTCGTATTGTTCAATGATATCAGGGGCGTCTGCCGGAATTAGAAAAAGTAAAGTTGAGTTTCGCTCAATATGTCGTAAAAACCGGTGTCCTATTCCTTTACCTTCCGCGGCACCCTCTATAATTCCCGGAATGTCTGCTACAACAAATGTTTTAAAATCACGGTATTTCACGATACCAAGATTAGGCTTAAGCGTAGTAAATTCGTAATCAGCAATTTTTGGTTTTGCCGCCGTAATTACCGAGAGTAAGGTGGATTTTCCTGCATTAGGAAAACCGACCAGCCCTACATCGGCAAGAATCTTTAGTTCCAGGGTTATATCCTTTAGCTCACCATCAATACCTGGTTGTGCATACCTAGGGGTTTGGTTGGTAGAGCTTCTGAAATGCCAATTACCCAAACCTCCTTTTCCACCTTCTGCGACAACGATCTCCTGACCGTCATCGGTGATCTCATGCAGGATTTTTTGAGTATCGGTATCGCGTATGACTGTACCCAGGGGTACTTCTATATATTCATCGGAACCATCGGCACCGGAACTGCGCTGCTTAGACCCATTACCACCATGCTCGGCTTTTACGTGTCTTTTGAATTTTAAGTGAAAAAGCGTCCAGAGATTTTTGTTGCCTTTAATAATAACGTGACCACCACGACCACCATCTCCTCCATCAGGTCCGCCTTTGGTGATATATTTCTCCCGGTGCAAATGCGCAGAACCCTTTCCTCCTTTTCCAGAGGCCACGTGAATCTTTACATAATCAACAAAATTCCCTTCAGTCATACTTCAATTATATTTCAGTCCCTTTAACCGGTACTCTTATCTTTTCATTAATTCATCAATCACAGCGCTAAGTCGGGCGGTAATCTCATCAATAGAACCGACACCATCTACACCATAATATTTATTTTGTTTTTCATAATAGTTTTTAAGGATAGCGGTTTCATCATAATATACCTTGATTCGATTTCTTATTACAGTCTCATCCGCATCATCCGGCCGGCCAGAAGTCTTTCCGCGTTCAAGAAGACGCTCTACGAGTACGTGATCCTCGACCTCTAATGCGATCATTGCGCTAACTTCGGTACCTTTCTTCTGCAAAAGTTCAGCAAGGGCATCTGCCTGAGCTTCGGTTCTGGGAAAACCATCAAAGATAAAACCATTGCAACCTTCATTTTTTTCAACTTCAGCATTAAGCATATCGATAGTTACCGAATCAGGTACAAGCTCGCCGCGATCAATATAAGCCTTAGCACTATTTCCAAGTGCTGTCTTATTCTTTATATTATACCTAAAAACATCCCCGGTCGAGATATGCACTAAATTGTATTTTTCTTTCAAAATTGTTGCCTGAGTTCCTTTTCCGGCCCCTGGAGGACCAAAGAGTACCAAATTTGTCATGTTATTTTCTTTGCGTTTATATACTTGGCGTAGATTGCGGCCAAGACCATCATAATCTAAACCGTAACCTACAATAAATTTATTAGGAATTTCCAGTCCAACATATTTAATATTAAATGTTCTCTTATATGCTTCTGGCTTATAGAAAAGAGTTGCAACTTCATATCCAGCTACACCCTCTTTTTCCAGAATAGTGTTGATGGTATTTAGCGTATTTCCTGTAT
The DNA here is from genome assembly GCF_054121475.1 of Salegentibacter profundi. NCBI lineage: Bacteria > Pseudomonadati > Bacteroidota > Flavobacteriia > Flavobacteriales > Flavobacteriaceae > Salegentibacter > Salegentibacter profundi. The sequence continues at coordinate 70,985 of NZ_JBSYGG010000014.1, read as the reverse complement.
CCACAATATCCTCCAGCAAAATCACCTTCCGTCCTTTTAAAGAATGGTTTAAGCCAAGAAGGGTCTCCACATTCCCTGTAGATTCAGTTCCCTGATAAGATCCCAGTTTCACAAAACTTACCTCGCAGTCACCTTTAAATCTTTTAATTACTTCAGAAGCAAACATAAAAGCACCATTTAGAACGCCTAAAAAAATAGGATTTTCTCCTTTGTAATCATCATTAATACGTGCAGCAACACGGAGGATAGCTGCGTCGATTTCCTCTTCTGAAATATAGGGTTCGAAACTTAGATCGTGTAATTTTATCAAAACTGATTTTTTTTTAAAAAGGCAAAGATAAGGATTCTCTATTACTAGGTCTGATGAATTATGTAAGATTAAGTAGGGCAATACGCCTTAAAAATTTATTTTTGCCTAAACTGGAAATTCTTATGCAAAATTATTTTTCTTCAAATTTTAAACTCGGAATTCTCGGCGGTGGTCAGCTCGGGAAAATGATGCTTTATGAAACCCGAAAATTCGATATTCACACCCATGTTTTAGACCCTAGCGCGGAGGCCCCATCCCGAATATCCTGCAATTATTTTGAACAGGGCGATCTTATGGATTACCATACGGTTTTGAATTTTGGAAGAAAGGTAGACGTGCTTACCTTTGAGATTGAAGGAGTGAATATTGATGCCCTTAGGCAACTTAAAAAAGAAGGAGTAAAGACCTGGCCATCGGCAGAAACCTTAGATAAAATCCAGAATAAAGCTACTCAAAAGAAGTTTTACCAGTCCAATGACATTCCTACTGCAGGCTTTAAAGTTTATGATAACAAAAAAGAACTTCTTTTCGACCTTGAAAATGGGAATTTAGAGCTCCCATTCGTATGGAAAAGTGCTACAGGTGGTTATGATGGGAAAGGGGTAGCTGTGATTAAAACCCCAGAGGATCTTAATCAAATTACAAACGATCAATGCATTGCCGAAAATCTTGTTCCATTTAAAAATGAGCTTGCAGTAATTGTAGCCCGAAGCCCTTCAGGAGAAATCAGAACTTATCCAGTGGTTGAGATGGAATTCCATCCAACTGCCAATCAGGTTGAATATGTTATTTGTCCTGCGCGGATTGAAGAAAAGGTCGCTGAAAAAGCTAGAAAATTAGCAGAAAAGGTTTCAGAAGCCTTTAACCATGTAGGACTGTTAGCGGTAGAAATGTTTCAAACCGACAATGATGAGATCCTGGTAAACGAAGTAGCACCACGACCGCACAATAGTGGTCATTACAGCATCGAAGCCTCTTATACCAACCAGTTTGAACAACATATTCGAAGCATTCTGGACCTTCCACTAGGAAATACAGAAAGCAAAGCTGGAGGAATTATGGTAAATTTAGTGGGTCATAAAGATCACCAAGGTGCGGTTCGTTATGAAAACATAGAAAAAATACTTCAAATGGATGGGGTTACGCCACATATCTATGGCAAAAAAATTACCCGACCATTTCGGAAAATGGGACATGTGACTATAGTGAATAAGGATTTAGGAAAAGCCCGAAAAATTGCCGAAGAAGTAAAAAATTCAATAAAAGTAATAAGCAAATAATATGAGTAAAGTAGCAGTAATAATGGGCAGCACCAGTGATTTACCGGTGATGCAGGAGGCCATAGACATATTAAAGGGTTTTGATATAGAGGTTGAAGTAGATATTGTTTCAGCCCACCGCACTCCTGAAAAATTGTTCGACTATGGAAAAAAAGCCCATGAGCGAGGGATAAAGGTTATTATTGCCGGCGCAGGCGGAGCAGCCCATTTACCGGGAATGATTGCTTCTTTATCTCCACTTCCTGTCATAGGAGTGCCGGTAAAATCCAGCAACTCTATAGATGGCTGGGATTCTGTACTTTCCATCCTGCAAATGCCTGGTGGGGTACCTGTGGCTACAGTAGCACTTAATGGTGCAAAAAACGCAGGTATATTGGCCGCCCAAATCATAGGAACAGCAGACAAATGTACTTTAGATAAGGTGCTTTTCTACAAAGAAGGGCTCAAGCAAAAGGTGGTCGAAGGAGCTGAAAAACTTAAGACTGGGAAATAAAAAAAGCCACGTCTTGCAACGTGGCTTATAGCAGTGTTAGTTCTATTATCTGTAAAATAATTTATTAACCATTCTAAAATATTAATCCAGAAAAACTTTAAAAGAAGATGAACACTGCCAATACTTTCTTAATTCCGCTTCGAATATACATAATTTTGTTAAAAAACAATCTTTTGCGTTAAAAAAATTTATAAAAACGTCAATTTCACATTATGAATAACTCTAACCCGTTGTTACAGGACTTCGATTACGCTCCCTTTTCCTCAATTAAAAATGAGCATTTTAAACCTGCTATAATTGAAGGCATTGAAATGGCTCGCAGAGAAATTGAGACTATAATAACTATAAAGGAAAGTCCGAATTTCAAGAACACTATTGAGGCTCTTGAATTTTCAGGGAAGCAACTTGACAGAATAACCAGTATTTTCTTCAATTTAAATTCCGCTGAAACCAATGAGGAAATCCAGAAGATTGCCCAGGAAGTGTCCCCACTCTTGTCTGAATTCCGAAATGATGTAATCCTCAATAAGGCTCTTTTTAAACGTATAAAAGTTGTTTTTGATCAGAAAGATAAGCTCGAGCTAAATACAGAGCAGCAAACTTTGCTCGATAAAAAATACAAAGCTTTTGTTAGAAATGGAGCTAACCTTAGTATGAAAAAACAGGAAGAACTAAGGGAAATTGACAAACAGCTCTCTTCTTTGAGCCTGAAATTCGGAGAGAATGTTCTTGCTGAAACCAATAAGTTTGAACTTCAAATTATCGATGAAGACAAACTTAAAGGTCTTCCCGAAAGTTTCAAAGAAGAAGCCAGTTCAGTAGCTAAAAGCAGAGGTAAAAAAGGATGGATATTTACTTTGGAATATCCAAGCTTCCTACCCTTTATGAAGTATGCTGAAAACCGGGAGCTTCGCAAAGAAATGGCCCTAGCCTTCGGCTCTAGAGCATTTCACGATGACGAATTTGATAACCGCGAAAATGTTCTTCAAATTGTAAAGCTTAGATTCCAAAGGGCTCAACTCCTAGGCTTTAGAACTCATGCCCATTTCGTATTAGAAGAAAGAATGGCTGAAACTCCTGAAAAAGTAGACAGCTTTTTGAATGAACTATTAGAAAAGGCAAAACCGGCTGCTAAGAAGGAGTTTAAAGAACTAGAAGATTTTGCCAGGGACCTGGACAATATAGAACGGCTTGAAAAATGGGATGCCGCCTTTTATGCGGAAAAACTTAAGCAAAAGCGTTTTGATCTCGACGATGAAAAGCTAAAACCCTACTTTAAACTTGACAATGTGATCAATGGAGTCTTTGAAATCGCCAACAGATTGTACGGTATTACATTTAATGAAGTTACCGATATTGATACATATCATCCAGATGTAAAGACCTATAAAGTTATTGATCAAGACAACAGGCCGATAGCGCTATTTTATGCAGATTTCCATCCCCGACCAGGCAAACGAGATGGCGCCTGGATGACCGGATATAAATCCCAGTATATTAAAGATGGTAAACAGGAAAGGCCGCATATTTCAATAGTTTGCAATTTCACTAAACCCTCAAAAAGCCGACCTTCACTGTTAACTTTTAACGAGGTCACTACCCTCTTCCATGAATTCGGACATGCATTGCATGGAATACTGGCAGATACTACCTATCCAAGCCTTTCTGGAGCAAATGTTTACTGGGATTTTGTTGAACTTCCCAGCCAGGTTCTGGAAAACTGGTGTTATGAAAGAGAAGCCCTAGAGCTCTTTGCCAAACACTATGAAACGGGAGAAATTATTCCGATGGAACTGGTGCAAAAGATCAAAGAATCAGCTAATTTTCATGAAGGCATGGCAACGCTGCGCCAACTTAGCTTTGGGTTACTTGATCTTAGCTGGCACGGGATAGATCCAACCGGTGTTACCGATGTAAAGGCCCATGAAGACCAAGCCTTTGAACCCACTAAATTATACCCAGAAGTCCCAGAAAACTGCATGAGTACCGCTTTCTCTCACATCTTTCAGGGTGGTTATTCCGCCGGATATTACTCTTATAAGTGGGCAGAAGTGTTAGATGCAGACACTTTTGAATATTTTCAAGAAAACGGGATTTTCAGTCGTGAAATTGCCAATAAATTCAAATCCATGATCCTTTCCCGTGGTGGTACTGAGCACCCGATGACACTTTACAAGCGTTTTCGTGGTAAGGAACCAAGTCCGAATGCTTTACTAAAAAGAGCAGGCTTGCTGAAGAAATAAAAGTAAATGCCGGGCTTTTGATAATTTTTAAACTTTTGCCCGGTTATCCTCTATTTAAACTATATATTTTATAACTATAAATCCCCGGAAAGTTGTTAATTTTGAAAGGATATTAAAGAAACCAATGCCTAAACATAAGCTAGATCCCAATAAATGGGTAGATAAATACGCTGACTACCTTTTTAATTACGCAATTGTTCGGGTGAACGATCGCGAGATTGCTAATGACTTGGTTTCTGAGACTTTTCTTGCAGGACTCCATTCTAAGGATAATTTTTTAGGCAAGGCTTCTGAGCGGACTTGGCTCATTTCAATTCTGAAAAGAAAGGTTATAGACTACTACCGAAGAATAAATTCTCAAAAAGGTCAGGCCGAAGTGAGAATCAATTATTCTGACGAGGAAAACAATGGAGAATGGCTGGAGGAGCAGGTAGCTGATGACTTCGATCGCAGCGCGGAAGATGAAATGGAAAACGAAGAGTTGAGATTAGCTATCCTTGAATGCCTGGACGAGATTAATCCAAAACATGCAGCAATTTTTAAAATGAAAACAATTGATGGTGCAGATACCGAAGCGGTATGTAATGAATTCAAAATCACCCCGTCTAACCTTTGGGTAATTATTCACCGGGCTAGAACAGCCCTCGCTGCCTGTTTAGAAAAAAAATGGCTTTAATTATGCAGAAACCTAAATTTTTCATCCTTGATTGCTCCAGTGCTGCAAACTGTTGCGATAAAAAAGAATACAACGAAGCAAGTGTAAGGGAAAAGACTAGCATGATTATTCATAATCTATTTTGCAAAAGATGTCGTGAATATTCCGCTCGGAATTCCAAACTTACACAGTTAATAAAAAAAGCAAGGATCAAAGGCTGCACCACAGAAGAGAAACAGGGAATTAAAGAGCGGCTCAAACAGGAAATATCCAAGCAAGGATCATCTTCGAACTAAACCATAGAATCACCCAGGCAATAGGTAAAGCTTCTACCCAAAAAGCTGCGAAATATCTCGACTGATCTTTAACAGTTATCTTCAAAACATAAGCACTTAAAAGGGCGACCGCAGCAAGAGCACCGAAATTAACAATATGAAATTCCTGTTTAATAATTTCCAGAGATACTATTAACAACAATAGAAACCAACCTAAAACACGGGTTCTTTTTATTCCAATTTTTTGGGGGATAGTGGAAAGGTGTTTTGCGTCAAATTTCAGATCTCTTATTTCAAAGGGTAAAGTAATAACTATTATAAAAATCATTCTTTGAATAAACATTAAAAGCTTATCAAAAAAAATGATTTCAGGATGGCCAAGTAAGGGAAGGATTACGCTAACTCCAGCCCAGACTAAAGCAATTATTATAATCTTAATCCCCGCGAGATCCCGTAGGTTTCTGTTTTGCGATAGCACAGGCGCGGCATATAAAAGCGTAAAAATGCCCAGTATTGCACTCATTAAAAGTATTTCCCAGGATTGAAAAAAAGCAACAAAAACCAGGGAAAGGAAAACCAGGAAGGAAAATACCTGAATAACCCGAAGGTTTCGAGCAAGACTTCGATGATACAATTTAGCAAGGCCTGCATATTTTACAAAATTATAACCGGTAATGCTTCCAAAATAGATAAAAATAAGCAAGGGTAAATCAGACCTTAAACCATATTCCAGATAGGTTACCAGGGTTAAGGCAACCACAGCCAAGGCCACATGGACACTACTGTTTAAATATAGATCAAAATATTTCTTAAAAGACTTCACCCGGCTAAAATAAACAAACCAAATTCAGTTGGTTAAGCGTCCTAAAATCTTAACAAGTCTAAACTCTAATTTCTAAAAAATTAAGTTTAAAATCCGTAATTTCGCAGCACAAAACACAACCTTATTTTAATGAGAACAGATTCTTTTGCACTACGCCATATAGGCCCTAAAGAAAGCAATCTACAGGACATGCTTCAAACAATAGGCGTAGACTCACTCGAGCAATTAATATACGAAACAATACCGGATGACATCCGCTTAAAATCTCCATTAAACCTTCCTCCTGCTTTAAGTGAACACCAGTACGCTGAGCACATTGGTAAAATTGCAGCTAAAAATAAAATTTTTAAGAGCTATATAGGCCTTGGCTACCATCAGTCTATATTGCCAGCTGTGATTCAACGTAACATATTGGAAAACCCAGGCTGGTACACGGCGTACACTCCTTATCAGGCCGAGATTGCCCAGGGGAGACTGGAAGCCCTTTTAAATTTCCAAACCATGGTAAGTAACCTTACAGGAATGGAAATCGCTAACGCCTCCCTTCTTGACGAATCCACCGCCGCTGCCGAAGCTATTTCACTTTTATACGCGCTGAGAGACCGTACCCAGAAGAAGAAAGGGGTCAACAAGTTTTTTGTTTCACAGGAAGTGCTACCTCAAAGCATTTCACTAATCGAAACACGGGCGATTCCTCTTGGGATAGAGATTGTAGTAGGTAACCATGAAGAATTTGACTTTTCTGAAGAATATTTTGGAGCTCTTGTGCAGTACCCAGGAAAATCCGGACAAGTATTCAATTATAGTGATTTTATCGGCAAATGTCAGGAATCCGGAATAAAAACAGCAGTTGCGGCTGATATACTTAGCCTGGTCAAATTACAGGCTCCAGGAGAATTAGGAGTGGATGTAGTAGTGGGAACTACTCAGCGTTTTGGTATTCCTCTTGGTTACGGCGGACCTCACGCGGCTTTTTTTGCCACAAAACAAGAATACAAGAGAAATATCCCTGGAAGGATTATTGGGGTGACCAAAGATATGGATGGCAACCAGGCCCTTAGAATGGCGCTACAAACTCGGGAGCAACACATTAAACGTGACAAAGCGACCTCAAATATCTGTACTGCTCAAGTATTGCTTGCTGTAATGGCGGGAATGTATGCAGTCTACCATGGTCCCGATGGACTGAGATATATTGCAGATACCGTTCACGCCTCCACTGTAAGTCTTGAGAAGGAATTAAAAAATTTAGGATTTGAGCAAGTAAACACTGCATTTTTTGATACCCTACAAATAAGGGCTAATGCTAACAGTGTAAAAGACATCGCAGAGAAAAAAGAAATAAACTTCTATTATCCTGATGCCGAAACTGTTCTTATTTCATTGAACGAGACTACGAATCTTGAGGATATTAATCATATAATTAGCGTTTTCGCACAGCTCGCAGCCAAAGAACTATCTCCACTAGAAGAACTTTCTGAAGAAGAAAAAATTCCGACAGAATTAAAGCGCAAAACCGAATTCTTAACCCACGAGGTCTTCAATGCGTATCATTCTGAAACCGAATTGATGCGCTACATCAAAAAACTGGAACGCAAAGACCTCTCTTTAAACCATTCAATGATTTCATTGGGATCCTGCACAATGAAGCTAAATGCAGCTTCAGAAATGCTCCCTCTAAGTATTCCGCAATGGGGAAATATTCACCCTTTTGTCCCAGTGGAACAAGCTGAAGGATATCACTTTGTGCTCCATGAACTAGAAAAACAACTTAACGAGATCACCGGATTTTCAGCAACCTCCTTACAACCAAATTCCGGTGCACAGGGAGAATATGCAGGCTTAATGGTAATAAGAGCTTATCATGAATCACGAGGAGAAGGACATAGGAACATTTGTCTTATCCCATCCTCCGCTCACGGTACTAACCCAGCTTCAGCGGTAATGGCAGGAATGAAAGTTGTGGTAACCAAAGCCTCAGAAAACGGGAATATTGATGTAGACGATCTTAGGGAAAAAGCTATTGAACATAAGGATAATTTAGCGGCCCTAATGGTTACATATCCTTCAACTCATGGGGTTTTTGAATCGGCTATTCGTGAAGTCACAGCTATTATTCATGATAATGGGGGCCAGGTTTATATGGACGGAGCCAATATGAATGCCCAGGTTGGATTGACTAACCCTGGAGTCATAGGTGCGGATGTTTGCCATCTTAATTTACATAAAACATTTGCTATTCCTCATGGTGGAGGCGGTCCAGGGGTTGGACCTATTTGTGTAGCCGAACAATTGAAACCTTTTTTACCTGGAAATCCGGTAATAAAAACTGGTGGAGATAAGGCCATTGGTGCGATATCTTCGGCCCCATGGGGTAGTTCACTTGTTTGTTTGATATCCTATGGTTATATTAAAATGCTTGGAAGTAAAGGTCTACAAAAAGCCACTGAATATGCAATTCTAAATGCTAATTATGTAAAGGAAAGATTGAACGAACATTTTAAAACTCTTTATTCGGGAGAAAGAGGAAGAGCAGCTCATGAAATGATCCTTGACTGCAGACCTTTTAAAGCCAATGGAATTGAAGTAACGGATATCGCCAAACGGCTAATAGATTATGGTTTCCATTCTCCTACAGTATCATTCCCTGTCGCAGGCACCTTAATGATTGAACCTACAGAAAGTGAAAGCAAAGCCGAACTTGACCGCTTTTGTGATGCGTTGATCTCTATTAGAAAGGAAATTGAAGAAATCTCGAGCGATGATAATACCAATGTTCTAAAAAATGCTCCGCATACAGTTGCTATGCTCACTTCGGAGGAATGGGAATTCCCATATTCCAGACAAAAAGCGGCATTCCCGCTGGATTATATAGCTGACAATAAATTCTGGCCAAGTGTCAGACGGGTAGATGAAGCTTTTGGGGACAGAAATTTAATGTGCTCATGCCCACCCACAGAGGATTACGCTGAGGTATAAAAAATAAGGGCGGAACGAAAGTTTCGCCCTTATTTTTCGTCTTATTATGTAAATTAAATTCGGATTAGATATCTTTTACGGATCATTTTATTAATTTAGTTCTTAAACCGATAAGCCCCGGACATATGAATATAAAAATAAGCGGCACAGGAAGTTATATTCCTAACATAATCACTAAAAATGCCGATTTTCAAGAGCATGAGTTTTTAAATACAGATGGTTCTGGTTTTCCTCATGATAATAAAACTACCATTGAAAAATTCAAAGCAATAACGGGGATTGAGGAAAGACGGTATATTGAGGATAATTTGAATACTTCAGATATTGCGATGCTTGCAGCGCAAAAAGCTTTAGAGGATGCTAAAACCGATCCTGAGACTCTAGACTACATAATAGTTGCACATAATTATGGCGATGTCAAGGCTAGAAATCCTCAAAGCGATACGGTTCCCAGTCTTGCTACCAGAGTCAAATACCATTTACGCATAAAAAACCCAAAATGCGTATGTTATGATGTCCTATTTGGGTGTCCGGGATGGATAGAAGGAGTGATTCAGGCACAGGCTTTTATCAAAGCCGGAATGGCTAAAAAATGTCTTGTTATCGGAGCCGAGGCTTTATCTCGTGTGGTAGACCATCACGACAGGGATTCTATGATATTCTCAGATGGAGCTGGCGCAGCGGTACTCGAAGCTACCGAAGATGAAGGCGGTATCCTTTCTCATGAATCGGCAACCTACAGTTTCAGCGAAGCCAATTATATTTACTTTGGAAAGTCGAACAATGCAGGCGCTACAGATGAAACCAGGTATATTAAAATGAATGGTAGAAAAATTTATGAATTTGCATTGAATCACGTGCCAGGAGCGATGAAATCATGTCTTGATAAAAGCGGAAAGTCCATTAAAGACCTAAAGAAAATTTTTATTCACCAGGCTAATGAGAAAATGGATGATGCTATTATTAAACGTTTCTACAGAGTGCACAAAGAACCAGTGCCAGACCATATTATGCCAATGACAATTCAGGAGTTAGGTAATAGCAGTGTGGCAACGGTCCCTACACTTTTTGATTTAGTTCGAAAAGGTAAAATTGCCGATCAACACTTAAATAAGGGTGATGTAGTTATGTTTGCCAGTGTAGGCGCCGGGATGAATATCAATGCTATTGTATACCAATATTAAAATGTACGAAAACAGCTTCCCTAATAAACGTTTTAAAAAGACGATGGAATTTTTGGAAGCCCACATTGATCCTTCAGATAGAATTTTGGACCTGGGTGTAGACAATCCATTTAGTGAAATAATGCGCAAAAATAATTTTAAAGTAGAGAACACTGCTGGTGAAGACCTGGATCTCAATACCGAGGCTGTACAATCTTCAAAATACGATGTAGTTACTGCTTTTGAAATTTTCGAACATTTGGTTGCACCATATAATGTCCTAGCAAACATTAAAGCGAAAAAATTAGTGGCAACGGTCCCTCTAAAACTATGGTTTTCCAGTGCTTATAAAAGTAAAACCGATATGCGCGACAGGCATTTCCACGAATTCGAAGACTGGCAGTTTGACTGGCTCATAGAAAAAGCCGGATGGACCATAAAGAGCAAAGAGAAGTGGACCAATCCCGTTAAAAAACTGGGAATCCGACCTGTTTTAAGATATTTTACACCAAGGTATTACGCGATTTATGCTGAAAGGAACTAGACGAGAAAATCCCTTTAAAGTCTAAGAGCAGCATTTTTTAAATTTCAGCATTTGAAAACCTATATAATTATTCCCGCCTTTAACGAAGCTCAAATTATCGGCAAATGCCTTCAGTCTCTCATTGATCAAACTCATAAGGCAAATAAAATTGTGGTAGTAGATGATGGGTCTACTGACCATACTCCAAAAATTGTTACTGAATTCGCTTTAAAACATCCTGAGGTATCACTTGTTAAAAAAAAATCGGAGAGCAATGGATTGCATTTACCCGGAGGCAAAGTAGTTCATGCATTTAATGAAGGCCTGGCTAGCCTAGATGAAGACTACGAGGTAGTCTGTAAATTTGATGCAGATCTAATTTTCCCAAAAAACTACCTTGAAGTCATTACCAAACATTTCCAGGAAGATTCACAAATAGGAATGGCCGGTGGATTTTGTATTATAGAAAAACAAGGAGAATGGTTAGTGGAGAATCTCACTGGAAAAGACCATATTCGTGGTGCTTTAAAAGCTTATCGAAAAGCCTGCTTTATAAATATAAATGGGTTAAAGCCGGCTATGGGCTGGGACACATTAGATGAACTCTTGGCACAATACTATGGCTGGAAAATAAAAACAGACCAGAGTTTATTAGTAAAACACCTTAAACCCACCGGGAAAAATTATAACAAATCTTCAAAATATAAACAGGGCGAAGCTTTTTATAGATTGCGTTATGGATTTATAATTAGTTTAATTGCCTCTGCTAAAATTGCTTATAAAAAAGGTGAAATTTCTTTTTTCTGGAACTGTATGCAAGGATTCTTCAACGCTAAAAAAGAAAAACGGCCTTACCTTGTCAGTGACAAGGAGGGCCGTTTTATAAGACATTTACGTTGGAAAAAGATGCGCAGCAAGGTCTTTTAGATCACTGGTCTAACATCTTGTAAAGAGGTTTCCCGGAAGTTCCATTCGGAAAGGCAATTCCTAGTAAGGCAGAAATCGTAGGTGCAATATCAGGAATTTCCGACCGCTCGGTAGTGGCTCCCTGCTTGATCCCTGCCCCGTAAAATATCAAGGGTGCATGGGTATCGTAAGTAAGTCCACTACCATGGGTAGAACCGGTTTTGGAATAAGTAATAGTAGCTGGATTAAGTACAAAAATCACGTCGCCACTTCTGCGTTGGTTAAACCCGTTTTGCAATAAGGATTGGATACCCTTGCTATAACTTCCAGCAGTAAGTTCACTTCTGGTAATGACTTTATCAATTTGTTCCTGCTTAAGAATATAAGCAGCAATGGATTCTTCCAAATCTGCTGTTTTAATTTTCGCCTCCTTTAGCTTTTTGTAATTAAAAAAGATTTGCCCATTAGAAACATTCATGATCAGGTCTTCTTCATCAAATTTATCAGCAACAAAATCCTGAAGTCTTTCAGTAAAAACGACATCATTAAAATATCCTCCAGGGATACCTACGGATTGTAAGTATGCGGGCACATCAACCGCACCGTGGTCAGCGGTTAGAAAAACAGTGTAATTCCCCTCTCCCAACTTTCCATCCAAATATTGAAGTAACTTTGCAATATTTTGATCGAGTCTTAAATAAGCATCCTGCACTTCTTTTGAGTTCACCCCGAAATTATGACCGAGATAATCAGTACTGGAATAGCTTAATGTTAGAAAATCAGTGTATTCATCCTGGCCCAATCCTTCACCTTCAATAGCTGCAAGGGCAAAATCGGTGGTAAGATCACTTCCAAATGGTGAGATTTTGATAATTTCGTAATTCCCATTTTCCATTTTTAACTTCTCCAGATCATAGGGAAAAGAAGCCTCGGGTTTCCCTTTAAAGCCTCCTTCAAAATCATTGACATCACTACCACTTTCTGTATAGGTTTCAATATCATAAAGGGTATTCCAGGTTTTAAAATAAGATTCAGTTTGACCAGAATTATTAAAATTTTGGACCCATTCCGGCAAAGCTTCCATATAATAGGAACTGGTAATCCATTTTCCTTCGTCCCTTCCATGAAACCAATATGCCGCATTGGCGGTATGTCCAGCTGGCAAGATCGCACCCCGGTCCTTAAGTCCAATTCCAATAGTTTTTCCCTTCATTTGGGTAAAGAGACGGTTTTCATCGGCCACACTTGTAGTTTTCATGCGATGCGGTGACATCTTTCCTGCCTCATCAGCTGTGCCCACCGGTTGAACACTATTATCACCAGTACAATAAACAAATTGGTCCTCAAATTTATTAAACCAGCTATTCCCTATTATCCCATGATTCATCGGGCTTGTTCCAGTCCAAACAGAAGCATGGCCTGGGCCGGTATAGGTAGGCACATAATTAAAATGGTTATTTTTAAAATTAAAACCCTCTCTGATCATTCTTTTAAAACCATCTTTGGAATAATGATTCCAAAACCTGGTCAGGTAATCATACCTCATCTGATCTACAACAATTCCAACAACGAGTTTTGATTTAGGTTGTGGAGATTCTTGTGAAGATAGCTCAAAAGAAAATAAAATACTGAAGGCAAAAATTAGAAGATATTTCATTTCATTTAAATTTATGGAGTCCCCCAAAAATACTAAACTTCCATCATCAAAGTTTAATTCTACGTTAAATACTTTGGACTGATTTTTTAGTATTTTAGCTTTACAAAAATTGGTGAATGAACTATTTGCACTCCATTGGAGAATATTTTTTAATGCTGAAAGGGGTCTTTGGCAGAATGACCAAAAGATCGGTTTTAAAAGATCTTATTTTCAAAGAGATAGATGATCTTATAATAAGCTCTATCGGAATCGTAGCTTTTCTTTCCTTTTTCATCGGAGGTGTAGTGGCAATTCAAACTGCTCTAAATCTTACCAATCCTTTAATCCCTAAGACCCTGGTAGCCTATGCAGCAAGACAATCGGTAATATTGGAGTTCGCCCCGACTTTTATCTCCATAATTATGGCCGGAAAAGTGGGCTCTTATATTACTTCCAGCATTGGCTCTATGAACGTTACTGAACAAATAGATGCGCTGGAAGTAATGGGAATTAATTCCCTTAATTATCTGATTTTCCCTAAAGTGATAGCAATGCTCACTTATCCTTTCGTAATAGCTATTTCTATGTTTTTGGGAATCGTGGGAGCTTATGTAGCAGCGGTTCTCGGCGGATTTGTAGGGCCTGACGCTTTTGTTGAGGGACTCCAGGAAGATTTTGATCCCTTTCATCTTACTTATGCTTTTGTAAAAACCTTTTTATTTGCTTTTATCCTTGCCACAATCCCAGCATATCACGGATATTATATGAAAGGTGGAGCCCTAGAAGTTGGTCAGGCCAGCACCACATCGTTTGTATGGACCAGTGTAGTGATAATCGTAACCAATTATATTGTAACTCAATTATTATTAAGTTAGGCGATGATAGAAGTTAAAAATTTACATAAAGCATTTGACGGAGAAGAAGTTTTAAAGGGAATAGATTTCGTCTTTGAACGAGGGAAAACCAATTTAATCATCGGCCAGTCCGGATCGGGAAAAAGTGTTTTATTAAAATGCATGTTGGGCCTCTTTGTACCTGATCAAGGGTCCATTGAATATGATGGTAAACCTTTTTCGGAATTCAGTGAAGATGAAAAGAAAGATCTTAGCAAGGAAATTGGGATGGTTTTCCAGGGTGGAGCATTATTCGATTCGATGACAGTTGAAGAGAACGTACTTTTCCCCTTAAGAATGTTCACCAAACAGAGCAAAAAGAAGCTACTTGTCCGGGTTCGGGAAGTACTGGAAAGGGTGAACCTCAATGGAAGTGAACAAAAATATCCATCGGAAATCAGTGGAGGAATGCAAAAGCGTGTTTCCATTGCCAGGGCGATTGTAAACCGTCCAAAATACTTGTTTTGCGATGAACCAAATTCTGGACTAGATCCAAAAACCGCAACAGTAATCGATAACCTCATTCAGGAAATCACACGGGAATATGACATTACTACAGTTATTATTACCCATGATATGAACTCTGTTCTTGAAATAGGTGAAAATATAGCATTTTTAAAGGATGGCGTCTTAGCCTGGAAAGGCGACAAAAACCAAGTATTTAAAACGGAAGATGAATCAGTAACTGATTTTATCTACTCCTCCAACCTTTTTAAAAAAGTTCGTACGGCGCAGTTGAAAGGCCTTTAGTTCACTGTTTTTACCGAAAGGGTATCAAGCTGGAGTCGTACTTTAAGCCAGGATTCAATCTTTTCTTTCTCCTGGTTTCTTTTCACGGCTGACACACCTGGTTTCCATGATACCGTAAATGTTGGGATCGTATCGATCTTTTCAAAATTTGTAGAAATAAGATTCGAATATCCTAGCTCCTGAACCTCGCTGTAATTGATCTTAATTTCTCTACTTAAATCGGGAAATGAAAAATTATCACCCCGAAATTTACTAAGCTCATTTTCCAAAAGCACAATTCGGGCATCTTTATCCTCAATAATCTCCTGGTTTTTTACGTAGAGATCTTCCAGAATTCCACTTCGAACCTGGTTACTCAATTCATTAATATCACCACCTCTTTCCCCCTGATGAACAATAAGCTGAGATTCCTTTAAAGCCTCTACATTCCCCATTTGTTCCTTCCAGGTGTCAATGGTACCTTGAGGCACCCTTTGCCCAATTAGATAAACATCAATGGTCTTATCCTGATAATCGTGTGTATATTTTATAGTCTCTGCTCCACTATAACGAACTACCTGGTTGATGAACTCTCTTGATTTAGATTCAAAAAGTTGTTTCTGAAGAAGATTTACAAAAAGAATTACACTTGGAATCATTACAATGATAGCAATAGTTGATGCAATCTGGGCCGTACGTCGACGCTTTCGACTATTGGCATATTTCACAAGTGGAAAACCTAAAAGCTTGGTGACCACAAAAGTAGAAAGCGCAATAAAAACAGCATTTATGGAAAATAAATACAATGCCCCACCGGCATAAGACCAGTTCGCAATTGCAAGACCATAACCCACAGTACATAAAGGAGGCATAAGGGCAGTGGCGATAGCCACACCAAGAATTACACTAGCAATAGTGCCTTTTTTGGTTTTGGCAATTATTAAGGCCAAACCACCAAATATAGCTACCAGTACATCCAGAATAGTAGGATATGTACGCGCAATCAGTTCCGGTGTTTCTTCTTTTACTGGGGATATAAGAAAATAAATATAAGCGGTTAAAACACTTAGCCCGACCATTAACCCAAGATTAATGAAAGACTTTCGTAGGGTGATCACATCATTGATTGCTACAGACATACCTACCCCGACAATAGGACCCATTAAAGGGGAGATTAACATCGCCCCTATCACAACTGCAGTGCTACTTACATTTAGTCCAACAGAAGCCACGAAAATAGAAAAAATAAGGATCCAGGCGTTATGACCTTTAAAGGAGATGTCTTTTTTTACAGCTTCTACAGTAGATTCCCTATCAGTATCACCCCTAATTTCCAGAAGGTCAGTGATGAATATTTTTAGATTCTCAAAAAACCCATGTGCATTTTTCCGAAGTTCGGTGACATTGGCTTTATCATTCCCGGGTTGATTGTTTTCCATTTAATCAGCCTAAATTATTTCCAAACCGCTCCTGAACTTTTTCCCTGAGCTCTTTTATGGTTTGTTCCTTGTTTTTTGGAAGTAATAATAATACTTCCTGTGTTTCTACAATTATAAAGTCATTAACTCCATCGAGTACCACCACCTTTCCGCTTTGGGTACTCACAATATTACCGGAAGAGTCCATCGGCAACAATCTGGAGTTCACTACGGTATTTTTAAACTTATCCTGCGGAAGTTCTCTTTCAAGACTGCCCCAGGTGCCCAGATCGTTCCATTTAAAATTTACCGGGATTACAAAGACCTGATCTGATCTTTCTAAGACACCATAATCAATCGAAATATTATCTGCCCGACCATAATTTCTCTCAAGAAATTCCTCTTCCTCAGGGGTATTCCAGAGCTCGTTACCTTTTTCAAAGAGCCGACTCATTTCAGGAAGGTACTTTTCAAAAGATTCGATAATATAATTTGCACTCCAAATGAAAATTCCTGCATTCCAAAGATATTTACCACTCTTTAGAAATTCTTCTGCTTTTTTAAAGTTTGGTTTTTCAGTAAAATCGTCAACCTTGAAAAGTTTCTTATTCTCTTCAGGCTTATATTTAATGTAACCATATCCGGTATTAGGAAAATGAGGACTAATGCCCAGAGTAATTAACTTGTCATCTTCAGCCACTGCCTTAAATCCCATCGCTACGTTTTCAGAAAACTCTAAATCATTATCGATCCAATGATCACTCGGAGCCACCAGGATAAGTGCATCTTTATTTTTATTTTTTATCTTAAGAGCTCCTAGTAAAATACTTGGAGCTGTATTTCTCATCGCAGGTTCAGGAACTATTTGTTCATTCTTCACCTGGGGCAATTGTTCTTTTACAAGATGCGTATAATCCTTATTGGTCAGAATATAGATATTTTCCTGAGGAATAATTTTGGAGAGCCGGCCAAAGGTCGTTTGAATAAGACTTTTTCCAGAGCCTAAAATATCCTGAAATTGCTTGGGATTTGCCTGGGTACTCGCAGGCCAGAAACGGGAACCTACTCCCCCAGCCATAAGAATTGCATAATAATTTTTGTTTCTCATACATCAGGCTTTTAATAATTCTACTTCGGCATTTGGCTGAAACAGATAGATTCTACCTGTATTAATTTCCAGGCATTCATACCTTTTAATCCTTCTTGGGCCTTTTTTAAAGGTTTTACCATTGTAAATTCTGAAAATACCACCAGTAGGAATTTCAAAAATAAAATTTTTATCATTTTCAGGATCAAAATGCTTCAAGGCTACCGAAAGTTTTGCATCGGTATCACTACTGGCACGTGGATTTCGGAAATGATGGGCAATAACTGGTAAAAGACGTTGAGGAAATACCTCGGGCCTTATAAAAGGCAGCATCAATTCTCTAAAGGTGGATTTCCATTCAATTCCATGTGGTTTAATATTGCGACCATATTTTTCGAAAGCTAATAAATGTGATATTTCATGCACCAATGTTATCAGAAACCGGTATTTATTTAAATTAGCATTTACGGTTATTTGTTGCGAACCATTTGGAAGTCTCCTGTAATCACCGTGTCTTGTCTTGCGTTCATTGACAATTTTCAAATGAACATTGTTTTCCCTAATGAGGCTAAAAACAGCAGGTATAGCCTGCATAGGTAGATATTTCTCAAGGATTTGCTTCATTGAGTTTTATGGGGTACTATTGGAGACCTGGAGTAATTTTCCGTTATAATATTTATTACCAGTAAGGCTGAAATCCATTATATACTGTGCCATCTCCGCAGCCGTCAGGGGAGCCCTATATCCAGGGAAAGCTTCTTCCAACATTTCAGTCTGTACCGCTCCGAGAGCCAAAACATTAAAAGAGGGCCCGGTTTCCTTATATTCTTCAGCCAGTAATTCGGTTAAAGTAATAACTGCCGATTTACTAGAGCTATAGGCAGAAAGTCCAGGGAACTTCACGCTTCCCTGGACTCCTCCCATTGTACTGATATTTACTACATGAGAATTTTTATGAAAAAATGGAAGTAGTTTTTGAGTTAAACCTACCACCCCCATTACATTGGTTTTATAAATTTTTTCAAATTCCTCCAGGCTTATATCCTCAAATGCCTTCTTGACTAAAGCACCAGCATTATTGATAAGAATATCAACGGTATTTGTATGGTTTTGTAAATATTCAACGGCTTTTTCCAAACCAGCAGTTTCTGTTATATCGCAGGAAAGGCTGTACACATTTTCAAGCTTAAGATCCAACACCGGTTCTTGGTTTCTTGATAATGCTAAAACCTTGTGTCCAGCCTCGGCAAAAAGCTTTACTAGTTCAAAACCTATTCCTCGACTTGTTCCTGTTATTACAACTTGCTTCATTGCTTGTTTAATTTTATTTCTTTCTGCCGGGTATTGGCCATTTTTTCAATACCTGGTATAACCGATTTTATGAAATCGTTGAGGTGTTCATAATCCAAATTCCCCGCTTCGTCCATAACATGATGATAATATTGGTAATTGGTAAAATCAAAGGTGCTAATAGTCTGAGCGGGTACTTCAAATTCCATATAGAATGGATAATTATCACTCCTTTGAAATAACCTGTATTCCTTCGCCTGGGGAAGAAATCCTAATACCGCTTCTTCTGAATACTCATTGAATTTATCAGCAAGGTTAGAAGTTTCATAACCCGTTACATAGGCCAGGTAATCCTTACCATCCATTGGCACTCCCACCATCTCGAAATTAAGAACGGCATATAAGTCAATTCCTTCTTGTTTCATCTTTTCCGCAGCATATTTGGAACCGCGCAGCCCCATTTCTTCCGCAGAAAAAAGCATAAAAACCAGGCTCCTTTTATTATTTTCTATTTCAGCAAAATGCTTAGCAAGCTCTACAACGGCAACTGTTCCGGCAGCATTGTCATTAGCTCCATTTGCTATAATGTCCCCGTTTACCTCTTTCCCTTCTCCAATATGGTCATAATGAGCTCCAAGAATAATAATTTCATTTTTCAAATCAGGATCGGTACCTTCAACAAAGCCAACTAGATTGTAAGCATATCGATCTTCCACCTCGAATGTATCACGATAAGATTCATAAAAGGGTTGCACCCGATGCTCCCTAAAAATAGTCTCTATTTTTTGAGCAGCAAGGTCAATGCCTTTAGACCCGGTTTGGCGACCTCTCAATTCATCTGAAGCAAGGTAATGCAACAAGGATTTTGCTTGGTCACCCATAGCATTATAAGCTTCCGGTTGGGGGTTTGAACTTGTGGTCTGGGATATTCCCTTACAGGCAAAAAGGCTCAAACCTGCCGTTACTGTCAAAAAAAGTAGAAATTTTCTCATAAGGCTAAAGATAAAAAAATCCCGCAATTAAGCAGGATTTTAAAGTTATAGAATGTGCTCAGTACAGCTTTTAAGCCAGCATGGTCACCGGACTTTCAAGATAAGTTTTAAGGGTTTGCAAGAACACAGCTCCCGTTGCGCCATCTACAGTGCGATGGTCACATGCCAGGGTTAATTTCATGGTATTCCCGACCACTATCTGTCCATCTCTAACTACCGGTTTTTCCACGATGGTTCCCACCGACAGAATTGCAGAATTAGGTTGATTGATGATACTGGTAAATTCAACGATCCCAAACATTCCAAGGTTAGAAACTGTAAAGGTACTCCCTTCCATTTCGTTTGGCTGCAGTTTCTTATCCCGCGCTTTCCCAGCAAGATTTTTCACATTCCCTCCAATTTGGGTCAAGGACAACTGATCAGCAAATTTGAGTACAGGAACAACTAGACCTTCTTCAACAGCTACAGCAACCCCCATATGAATGTGTTTGGCTATTTTGGTAGAATCCCCAGTCCACTGACTATTTACTTTCGGATGTTTACGCAGAGCCATAGCGCTGGCCTTTATAACCATATCATTAAAGCTCACTTTAACATCTGGAATATTATTAATCTCTTTACGGGAGGCCATTGCATTTTCCATGTCAACCTCAATGGTCAGATAATAATGGGGGGCATTAAATTTGGATTCTGCTAAACGCTTAGCAATAGTCTTGCGCATTTGTGAGTTCTTGACCTCTTCAAAACTTTCTTCCCCAGCAGGTACATAGCTTTGGACCGCAGCCGCTTTTTTCTCAGCTGGAGCCTCAGCTTTTTCAACATGTTCTGAAGGTTTGAAATCTTCAATGTCCCGTTTCACAATACGTCCGTTCTCGCCACTTCCCTGAACATCAGAAAGGTCTATGCCTTTATCTTCTGCCATTTTTTTGGCAAGGGGAGAGACAAAAATCCTTCCTGAAGATTTTTTAGATTTCTCTTTCTCAGAAGTACTTTTAGAAGCTTCTTCTTTAGTCTCTTTCTTTTCTTTTGGCTCTTCGTCCTTTTCAGCAGCTTTAGGCTTAGGTTCGCCTGTTGAGATTCCCGAAACATCCGTTCCTTCAGGACCTATAATAGCTAAAAGACTGTCTACCTTGGCGGATTCTCCTTCCTGAATACCTATTTTAAGCAAAGTACCCGAGTAGAAAGATTCAAATTCCATAGTAGCCTTATCCGTTTCGATTTCGGCTAGGATATCTCCTTCTTCTACCTTATCTCCTTCCTTTTTAATCCATGAGGCTACAGTCCCTTCTTCCATAGTATCACTCAGCCTCGGCATCGTGATTACTTCCACACCTTCGGGAATTTCATTACCCTCCTGTTTTTTGTCATTTTCCTTATCTCCCGGAACATCTTCTTTTTCAGATGAAGTCTTTTCTTCTTGTTCATCACCTTTATCTGACGAGCCCCCACCTTCAATAAGCTCAGAAATATCCTCACCTTCTTCTCCTATTATCGCTAAAAGTGTATCAACAGGAGCGGTTTCACCTTCTTCAATACCAATATGCAAAAGCGTCCCCTCATGAAAGGATTCAAATTCCATAGTGGCCTTATCGGTTTCGATTTCGGCTAGGATATCTCCTTCCTCTACTTTATCTCCTTTTTTCTTTAACCACTTAGCTACCACACCTTCTTCCATGGTATCGCTCAAACGCGGCATATTAATTACTTCTGCCATAATTTATTCGGGTTTATGTGATAAAAACGGATAGTCTTTCTGCTCGTATACAACGTCATACATTACATCTTTCTCAGGCCAATCAGACTCTTCAGCGAATTTTTCGCATTCTGACACTTTATCCTTAACGCGCTTATTGATAGCTTTTATTTCGTCCTCGGAAGCATATTTCTTTTCCTTAATCACATCCAATACCTGGGTGATAGGATCTATTTTTTGATATTCTGCTACTTCTTCCTTTGTACGATATTTTTGAGCATCACTCATGGAGTGACCCCGATAACGGTAGGTTTTCAATTCCAGGAAGGTTGGGCCATCCCCTTTTCGCGCTCTTTTAATCGCTTCATCAAGGGCTTCAGCCACCTTAATTGGATTCATGGCATCGACAGGACCACAAGGCATCTCGTAAGCATTACCAAGTCTCCAAATATCCAAACTCTTTGAAGTTCTGGCAACTGAGGTCCCCATTGCGTAACCGTTATTCTCCACACAAAAGACGACCGGAAGATTCCATTTTACGGCCATATTAAGCGTCTCATGAAGTGAGCCCTGGCGAGCTGCACCATCTCCTAAAAAGGTCAGGGTAACAGCTTTTCGTTTAAAATATTTATCGGCAAAAGCCAATCCAGCACCAAGAGGAATTTGTCCCCCAACAATCCCGTGACCTCCATAAAATCGATGTTCTTTTGAGAAAATGTGCATGGAACCTCCAAGTCCTTGAGATGTACCTGTACCTTTCCCATACAGTTCAGCCATAACTTTTTTTGGATCTACACCCATTCCAATAGGCTGCACATGGTTACGATAGGCAGTAATCATCTTATCCTTCTCCAAGTCCATCACATGCAGGGCTCCGGCCAAAATAGCTTCCTGCCCATTATAAAGATGTAAAAAACCTCTTACTTTCTGCTGAATATATACTTGCGCAAGCTTGTCTTCAAATTTGCGCCAAAACAGCATATCCTCGTACCACTTTAAGTATGTGGCTTTTGTTATTTTTTTCATTTATCTCTATTAATTTTAGGCCAGACAGATAGGGTTTGTCAAGCGGGTAACAAAAATACTATTTTCAATAAGAATGGAAAACAGTTTTAACCCAAAAATCACGAAAACGTTATAAGTAGGAATTATCGAATAGAAGCGGAAGCAAATCTTTTATGGATTTAGCCTTTACTATAGCTCCAGACTCGCCCATAAAATAAACTTCGATATTTGACTTCTGTTTGACCTCGTATTCCACAAGAGTCTGCCTACATGCTCCACAGGGAGGCACGGGAGACCTAACAGGTCGTTTTAATGAAGCAGCCGAGATTGCTAAATATTCTATTGTGGCTTCTGGAAATTTAGCTCCAGCATAATACACCGCGGTACGTTCAGCACACAGTCCGGAAGGATAAGAGGCGTTTTCCTGGTTACTTCCGGTTATAATCTCTCCATTATCTAGTATCAGGGCCGCTCCCACTTGAAACTTAGAATATGGTGCATATGCATTATCCCTGGCTTCAAAGGCTTTTTTCATCAACTCACTTATATTATCAGGCAGCTCCTCAAGGGAATCGAACATTTCAAATTCAGCAGATATATTAAAAGACTTCATTTATTTTATTAAGCATTATAAGACACTTCGTATACATACGAAAGTACCATGGAAAGGAGAAAAACCAAAAAGAATCAACCACTAAAGCTCATTGTAAAAATCTTCGAACCGGGTTCTTTTTAATAGGAATATTGTTCCCCGAAATTAAAAGTAAGACCAAACCTTAAAGTACCTTCTAGAGGACTCTGTACTTTAGATGTCGAAAATAAATAGGAAATATCCACATCAATCATCTCATAAGCAAATCCAGCTCCGAAAGAAAGAAACCTGCGGGAACCTTTGGTTTCACTTTCATTAAAATATCCGGCTCTGAAAGCAAAAGCATCACGATAAATATATTCAGCGCCCAAGGCCCAGGTCACTTCTCTTATTTCTTCACCAAAACCGCCTGGCGCGTCTCCAAATGATTTAAAAATCCCAGAAATTGAACCAATATCATTGTATTCAGTATCATCTTCGGCATTTATAGTTCCATCATTATTAAAATCTTGAGGTGTAGGCACTAAAAGTTTATTGAATTCAACATAAGTACCCAGCCGGTTTTCCGTATCAAAAATAAAATCAAACCCCCCTCCTAACTTTAAGTTTGTAGGGATAAAATTCTCCTGCCCTGCATCATCATATTTCATCTTGGGACCTATATTGGAAATATTCACGCCAGCTTTCCATTGTCCATCAAAAGCTGTGTAGGTCACTTGATTACTGCGGAAGTATGCAGCGATATCGACGCCAAAACTATTGGCTGCACCAAGATCAGCTTCATCCTGCAGACCGAGATCAGAATGCAGGTATCTACCAGCAACAGCCATAGAAAAATGATCACTAAGCCTCAATGCATAAGAGAGGTCCAAAGTGAGTTCATTAGGATTTACCAAAAGCGGCTCCTGTTCTCTTGTACCTCTTGTTTCTATTGACCCAAGACTAAAATAACGCAGACTCGCCCCAAAAGCGCTCCTTTCATTGAAACGATTGAAGTAATTTATATTTCCAAGAAAGATATCATTGACGATATCACTTAAATAGGGAGTGTAGGAAACCCCTACTCCGTGCTCAGAATCAGCAAAGGCATATTTGGCAGGGTTCCATTGCTGGGAGAATACATCGGGAGAAGTAGCCACACCCTGGTCACCCATTCCCGCCGCACGAGCGTCAGCCGCTACCATTAAAAACGGTACTGCTGTGGTTATCACCCTGTCTCTTTCCTCATCCTGGCCGATGGCCATAAAACTATTTCCAAGAAAGACCCCAAGCAGTAAGATTGTAATTTTTCTCATCACATTAGTTAATGATTAACAAATATATATTAATATTCTAGTTAAGAAAGTGCCTTTGCGCTAAAATATACATCATAAGCTTATATCTGTTGTAGATAAACTTGGGGAGATCATTGGGCACTGGTAATTAATAATAACTTAAATTACAGATAATTATTGTATTCTTTATAAATACACCATATAAATTTTTATTCTTTCTAAGTAGCTTCGATAAAAAACCATTAATTTTGCGCCACCTTAAGCGAAAACCGGCTGTAATATAAAGCTTATGGCATGGTGTATAAAAAGTGTCAAAGTCTCAACAACATCAGGGACTTATAAGATTTGAAGGTATTCTGATTAAAATAAAATAATCTTGTACATTTATCGTTAATTACTATATTGCAAAGCCTAAATTTCTACCAAAAGAGAGGATTAATATGAGAATCAATGTTGCTTTAAAAGCCTTAATAGCTGTCGCTTTAGCGGGTAGTTTCATAGGCTGTAACAATTCGCGGGATTATAAGAATAATTCCCGGGCTACCGGTTGGGACATCAACTCTAAAGACGGTGGTTTCCAATACAAAACCGATTATAAGGAACAAGAAACCGGTCCCGGCCTCGTCTTTGTTGAAGGTGGAACATTTACCATGGGACGGGTTCAGGATGATGTAATGCATGATTGGAATAACACCCCTACCCAACAGCATGTTCAGTCTTTTTATATGGATGAGACCGAAGTAACCAATATGATGTATATGGAATACCTTGATTGGTTAAAGAATGTTTTTCCTCCCAGCGAAGAAAATTACAGAAACATATATAACGGAGCCTTACCAGATACTTTAGTATGGAGAAATCGACTGGGCTTTAACGAGACCATGGTAAACAATTACCTGCGTCATCCGGCTTATGCCAATTACCCTGTAGTGGGAGTGAGCTGGATCCAGGCCGTCGAATTCAGTAAATGGCGAACAGACAGAGTCAACGAATTAATGTTGGAAGAGGAAGGATATATCAAAGAAGATGCAAGATATACCGATGTAAACGCTGGCTCAACATTTAATACAGAAACCTACCTCAACGCTCCAAGTCAGGTCTACGGCGGTAATACAGAAATTAGCCAGGGAGGCCGGGAATCAGAAAGAATGATAGAGCGCAACGAGAGCAATACAGATGCTGAAGGCAATACTCTTGGAGGACAGACTTTTGTTCAACGAAAAGACGGAATAATCTTACCGGAATATCGCCTACCTACCGAAGCCGAATGGGAATATGCGGCCTTAGGTCTTGTAGGGATCAGGGACTACAATGTTTACCGGGGAAGAAAAAAATACCCCTGGGATGGACAGTATACCCGGTCCGGTGATATTAAAAGTCAGGGTGATCAACTAGCAAACTTCAAACAAGGAGACGGGGACTATGGAGGAATCGCTGGATGGAGTGATGATGGCGCCGATATTACAGCGGAAGTGAAATCATATGAACCAAACGATTTTGGATTATATGATATGGCCGGAAATGTATCTGAATGGGTAGCTGATGTGTACCGACCCATTGTAGACGATGAATTCAATGATTTTAATTACTACAGAGGAAATGTTTACACAAAACATGAAATCAATGAAGATGGAAGTGTGAAAATTGTTACACCCGAAGATGTTCGTTTTGATACCCTTAGTAACGGACAGATCGTAGCCAGAAACCTGCCTGGGGAGATTCTTGAAACACCAGTCACTGAAGAGGACACCTATATGCGCACCAATTATACCGATAGCGACCAGAGAAGCTTCCGTGATGGAGATAAGAGTTCTTCAAGGTATTTCCAACCTTTTCAGGAAATAGATGATCCATCCAAAAGGATGTACAATTCCCCAACCTACGATAATATTACCTTTAACGACAGTACAGGGGCTGCAACCGGAGGCTATGATTCGGAGCGACGTACAACCCTAATCAGTGATGAAGTAAGAGTGTATAAAGGAGGTTCCTGGAGGGACCGGGCCTACTGGTTAGATCCGGCACAACGAAGATTTTTCCCCCAAGATATGGCAACGGATTATATTGGATTTAGAAATGCGATGTCCCGAGTTGGATCAAAATCCAAGGATAAAAATAAAAAAGCTCGGAACTAAAGCTATTTTGTTTAAAATATTCTAAAAAAGCCCAATTTATTTAGGGCTTTTTTTTAGCTTTAATTTTATGAATATAGCCAAACTCCACCAACGCTATCTGGTTTGCAGCGGCGTAAGCACCGACACCCGTAAGATCCTCCCGGGGAGTATCTTTTTTGCCCTAAAGGGCCCAAACTTCAATGGAAACCATTATGCAGCTGAAGCCTTGGAAAAAGGGGCAGCTTGTGTAGTGATAGACCAGAAGGAATTAGCAGTAAAATCGGACAAGTACATCCTTGTTAAGGATACTCTGCAAGCCTTACAAAATCTGGCTACTTTTCATCGAAAATTCCTTGACATTCCGATTTTAGCAATAACCGGAAGCAACGGAAAAACAACCACAAAGGAACTTTTAGAAGCTGTACTTTCTAAAAAGTATAAAACCGTAGCTACGAAGGGCAACCTTAATAATCATATCGGCGTTCCTCTCACCCTCCTAGAAATGGATGAAAACACAGAGATGGGAATAGTTGAAATGGGAGCAAACCATCCAGGAGAAATAGCATTCTTATGCAGGATCAGCAAACCAGATTATGGGTATATCACCAATTTTGGTAAGGCACATCTGGAAGGTTTCGGCAGCCTGGAAGGAGTCATCCAGGCAAAAAGTGAGTTATATAATCATTTGAAAGAAAATAAAAAACTAATTTTCTTACATCTTGATGATGAAAACCAAAGAGCTCAACTACCATACAATCACTATTTTAGTTTTGGTACCGGAAGAACATCCCATGTTCAGGTAGCCTATGGTTCGGGAACTCAAACTGCGAGACTTCACTTTAATCAAACCGATATCACTAGCAAATTAACAGGAATTTACAATGCCTACAATATGGCCGCCGCACTCTGTATAGGCCTTTACTTCAAAGTCTCACAGGATAAGATTAAAGCAGCAATTGAGGAATATACCCCGGAAAATAATCGTTCTCAGATCCTAAAAAAAAATAGCAATACAATTTTTTTGGATGCCTATAACGCCAACCCAACAAGTATGCGAGCTTCCATAGAAAACTTCAGAGAAATGAAGATTCAAGGACAAAAGATCGCAGTTCTAGGAGATATGTTGGAACTGGGAACAACCTCTGAAACAGAACATCAAGATATCGTCAATCTCGTCGAATCCTGCAGCTTCGATGAAGTTTACCTTGTAGGTAATAATTTTAAGAAGACTAAAACTGCAGCTCCCACCATAATTAAATTTGAAACCACCGAAAATCTGAAAAAACATTTCAGCATGACAGAATTCAGGAATTGTAATTTTTTTATAAAAGGTTCCCGCGCAATGGCCCTTGAAAATCTGGTAAGTGTTTTATAAAACTAATTAATTTATTAGAAAAAGGGAGTCCCCCTTTGGGCATTCAAGAACTCCCTCGATACTCAAATAAAAACTTATAAAATAAACATTTCTATATCTGTTCAAATTTTTGCTGTACGCAGCCTTAGGGCATTTGCAATTACTGAAACAGAACTAAAGCTCATAGCTAATGCAGCAATCATTGGTGATAATAAAAGTCCGAAAACCGGGAATAAGACACCAGCAGCAATAGGCACACCAAGAGTATTATAAATAAGAGCAAAAAACAGGTTCTCTTTAATATTACGCATTACTTTTTTACTTAAAGTTTTGGCTTTTTTTACAGATTTCAAATCGCCTTTAACCAAAGTTATTTCTGCACTTTCTATAGCAACATCGGTTCCCGTACCCATTGCAATACCTATATCTGCCTGTGCCAGGGCCGGGGCATCGTTAATTCCATCTCCAGCCATAGCCACTTTTTTACCCTTCTCTTGCAGTTTTTTAATTTGATTTTGTTTGTCCTCTGGAAGCATACCTGCTTTATACCCGGAAAGACCGAGTTCATCAGCAACCGATTTTGCCGTTTTTTCATTATCACCGGTAAACATAAAAACTTCAACACCATCATCCATTAAGGACTTTAAAGCTTCTCGGCTAGTTTTCTTTATAGGGTCGGTAATGGTTAAATACCCTGCAATTTTTCCATCTACAGCCACATAAGAGACAGTTTTACCTTTTTGTTGTTCAGCAATTACTTTTTCTTCTATTTCCGAAGAAATATGTACTCCTTCCGACTGCATTAATTTTTCATTTCCAATAGCTACTTTCTCATTGGAAACCACCCCAGAAACTCCCTTTCCCGTTACGGCATTAAAATCTGAAGCCTCTTTAAAATTCAAGTCATTTTCCCTGGCAAATTCCACAGTTGCTTTAGCCAAAGGGTGCTCGCTCTGGGAATTTATCGATGCGATTAACCTAATTAATTCTTCCTTTTTTACCTCTAAAGTGGGCTCGACCTTCTCCACTTTTGGTTTTCCCTCAGTTATAGTTCCGGTTTTATCGATAATTAAGGTATCGATATCATCCATATGTTCAAGAGCACGAGCATTTTTGATTAAAACTCCATTTTGTGCTCCTTTTCCAACACCAACCATCACCGACATGGGAGTGGCAAGACCCAGGGCACAAGGACAGGCAATGATTAAAACAGCGATTGCATTAACAAGAGCGTATACATAGGAAGGTTCAGGCCCGAAAATCGCCCATACAATAAAAGTGATTACGGAAATTATCACTACTACTGGTACAAAATAACTGGAAATCCTGTCAGCCAGTTTCTGAATGGGAGCTTGAGAGCGACTGGCATCATTTACCATTTTAATTATCTGAGAAAGTAAAGTTTGCTCCCCAACTTTTTCAGCTTTCATAGTAAAACTTCGATTCCCATTAATGGTTCCAGAACTTACCTTATCTCCTTCACTTTTATCTACCGGAATAGGTTCTCCGGTAATCATCGATTCATCAATACTCGAATTCCCTTTTTCAATAATCCCATCTACCGGGATCTTATCCCCAGGCTTAACTCTTAAAATATTTCCAGTATGGATCTCGTTGATGGAAACCTCCTTTTCCTCCCCATTCACCACCTTAATGGCCTTATTAGGAGCCAGTTTCAGCAATTCTTTTATTGCAGAATTAGTCTTGCTGTGAGCCCGCGCTTCGAGTACCTGGCCTAGTAAGACTAAAGTCAGTATCACCGTTGCCGCTTCAAAATAAACGTGCACTGTACCCATTTCGGTCTTAAATTGTTCAGGAAAGAAACCGGGGAAAACCAGGCCAAAAACACTGAACACCCAGGCAATACCCGCTCCAATTCCAATAAGTGTAAACATATTAAGATTCCAGGTCTTAACGGAGCGCCATGCACGCTCGAAAAACATCCAGGTGGCATAAAAAACTACTGGTATTGAAAAGACCAACTGCACCCAATTCCAATATTTCATTTCCATAAGATCATAAAGCGGATTGCCCGGGATCATTTCAGACATCGCTATTATGAAAATAGGTAAAGTAAAGCCAACAGCTATTTTGAATTTTTTCAGAAGTTTTTTATAAGATTTACTTTCTGAAGATTCCGGCTCCATGGGCACTAGTTCCATTCCACATTTAGGGCAGGATCCCGGCTCATTTTCCACAATCTCGGGATGCATTGGGCAAGTATATTGCGTAGAGGCCGGTGTTAGGCGGGCTTCCTCCACAAGGTCCATCCCGCATACCGGGCAGTCTCCGGGCTGATCATAAGTTTTATCTCCTTCGCAGTGCATGGGACAATAATACACCCCGGCACCTCCTCCCTGAGTTTTTTTCTTTTCAGTCTTTACCTCTTCCCCATGCTTATGAATCTGATAAGTTCCAGCATCATCTTTCAGTTCCTTTTGAAACTTCTTTAGCGGGATGTGTTTCTTCATTCTTATTTCCACCTCAGCTTTCTCCAAATCTACCTTAGCATCCTCAACGCCATCCACTTTCTTAAGGATTTCCTCCACATGGGAACGACAACCATTACAGCTCATCCCACTAACGGAAAAATTCTTTGTAACAGGCGCTGGTGGGTAAATTTCATATTTACCCCCATCCTCCTTAAATGCTTGCTGTAACTTCTCAAGAGGAATTTGGCTTTTCATTTTGATCGTAGCTTCCGCCTCTTCCAGGTCGACCTTTGCTTGCTCAACACCCTCTACCTGGTTCAAAATTTCTTCAACATGGGAACGACAGCCATTACACGTCATCCCGCTGACTGCATAGGTGTGAGTCACGGGGCCAGGTTCCTGAATCCCATAATTTCCTGGAATATTTTTAAGAGCCTGTTGGAATTTTTCAATTTGAATATGGTTTTTCATCTCAATTTCAGCCTCTTGGTTTTCGAGATCTACCCAGGCATCCTTAACGCCTTCGACATTCCTAAGCGTTGTTTCCACCTGTGACCTGCAACCAAGACAGGTCATTCCAGTTATTTTATAGCTGTGCTTCATTTTATATTTATACTTAAAAAAACCCCTTTTTATCGGGGTTTGAATTAATTCCGGTTTTATGCCAAATAGGCCCTGCACGCATCCACGCAATGCTGGCAAGCTTTTGCGCATTCCTGGCAGTGATCGTGTTCGTGTTTACTGCATTCATCTGCACAGTCCATACAAACTTCAATGCAATAATTCACCAATGCCTCTACATTTTTGTAATTAGTGACTAGTACCTGGTTCAGGGTTGAACAGACCTCGGCACACACCTTATCAATTCTAATGCAGGTCGTCATGGCTTTAACATCCTCTTCATCCAAACAGGCATCGGCACAATAATTACAATGATTTATACAATTTCCCAATGCATGAATCAACTTCTCATTTCTCATAACTTTCATTTTTATTGGTTTACATCAAAGATAACCACCCAAAACCGAAAAGGGTTTTAAAATTATGGTAAGAAGTTATAAGAAAATCGAAAATAAATCTGTCTCCTAAAGTGTATCCATCTGAAAATCAAAGTGGCTGACACGACAGCAAGCAGTAGATTAAAATATGATGTTTTCAGAAATTACAAAACCCCAGATTCTGAAGTTAAATACTATCCAGGGTATCTCGGGAAGTAAATTCCTGTTTATATTCCGAGGGTTTTAATCCAGTCTCTTTTTTAAAAAAAGTAGATAGGTAAGCTGCGCTACTGTATCCCATTTCATCAGCAATTGCAGTCATACTCAGTTCATCATATTCAAGAAATTCCTTGATCCTTTCAATTTTAATCTTATTCAGAAAGCTCTGAATACTTTGATTCTCTGCTTTTGAAAAAATTCCGGTTAAATGACTGTAATCGTAATGAAGTCTTTGGCTTAATATTTCTGAAAGTTTCTTGTTTTCGAAATCATGCCGATGGTAAACCATTTCAATAATTACAGCCTTAATTTCGTTAACGATTTTTTCACTACGCTCTAAGACCAGCTCAAAACCGGTGCTATTCAGTTCTCTTTCAAGGTTTCTCAATTGTTCAATGGAAATTTCCTCTTGCAACTCAATCCTGCCAAGGCTTACATTTTTATATGATAAATTTTGGGCCACCAGTATATTTTTCACACTGGTGAGGCAGCGGTCACAGACCATATTTTTAATATGCAGGATTTTATAAGTCAAATTTCCAAAAGATTAAAGAAAACCTTCAGGGCCTTCCCACCCTGAAGGTTAATCAAATTATTTAATGGTAGCATCAACCCTACCGCATTTCAACATTTTTTCACCATAATAAGGGTTGAAGATGTCTTTGGAGTTAGAAAACCAGTAATCACCTTTTCCCTCAAAGGCCATTGGACAGTATTGTTTGTAAATTTCACCTGAAGCAAGGGCTCCTTCAAGTTGTTTTTCCATAGCTGCTGTAAGATCAGAAAAAGCCTCTCTTTGTTTATTTATCTCCTCAGAAGATGCGATTTCCTCCGCAGCTGCAATAACCTCTGCTGTGGCTTTAGTCTGGCTTAATTCCTGAGCCTTGTCCTTGGTGGTTTTAGCATCAGTATTAACCAAGGCATCCTTTATTCCCACATATAAGGTATAAACTTTAGCTGTGGTTTCATCCTTGAATTCTGCGTTCATTGCTTCACCGCCATATTGCTTCCCTTCCATACTGCTATGGTCCATTCCTTCCATATCCTCTTCCTGGTGCATTTCGTTTTGCATAGGTTCTGCCGGTTCATCTTTTTTATCCGCTGAATCACGGCATGAATTCATGGTTAGCGCTCCTGCCACCAGGCTAAGCATCATTAGATTTTTTAAATTCTTTTTCATCGTTTCTGTTTTTGTTATTATTTGTATTTAAAATTACTCTTATTTGAATCGTTTCTGAAGTTTTCTAACTGAAGGCGAGGAAATATACCATAGTACAAATCCGCTGATTACCGTAATTAATCCCATTAGAGAAAAAATACGAAGTACAAGATTATTAAAATCATCCCTACCTTCATAATCCATAGTATGTGTCATCCAAAGAAAATCGAACCAACGCCAATCTCGGTGACGGACAGATCGGAAGCTAGCATCCTGCACCGAGATATAAGCCTTAAGATCGGACGGTTCCGTATAGGAGATTACATAAGCCGGCAAAGGGCCACCTCGGTATTCGTGATGTTTACCGGTTTCATTAATCAAATCGATACCAGCTACTTCCAAATCTTCCCTCATGTATTTTTTAGCAATTTTTAAGGCCTCCTCCTTGGTCACCCCCTGCCTTTTTTCGCCTGTTTGAGCATCTATCAGACTTTTCCCATTGACAAGATAGAAAGCTTCTCCTCCAATCTCCTTTAGTTCCAGTGAACTAACCGGGATCTCGGATAACACTTCTCCCGGTCCTGAAAGAGTGGAAAAAGAAAGGTTTTTTACAGTTTCCTTCTTGAAATGATCTCCATGGATTTCATCTAGATCTGTCCAGCTGAAGTACATACCACTAACTGTCCACATAATGAACTGAATTCCTATAAAGAGCCCAAGATATCTATGGGCTTGCCTAAGCTTAAGCGCTGTTTTTCGTTTAACCACTTTTCGGTTTTTAGTTCAACAAACTTATATATTTTTTTACTTAAGTGTAACTATTTATTCTACAGTCCCAGTTACTTCCCCACAACTTAGCATGGCACTACCATAGTAAGGGTTTCTTATCTCTTCTGAAAGACTTAACCAATCAGCTCCTCTATCACTATTAGCCATCGGACAATGTTGTACATATAATGTTTCGTTAAAAGGTTTAAAGCTCTGAGCCATTCTTATCATTACTAAGGAAAGCGCATCAAAATCACCTCTCAGTGCTGAAATATCTTTTGCCGAAGCAAGATCTTCAATGTTATTCTCAAGCTGTATTTTATAGCTTTCCATAGCGCTCCAAACCGAATTATTAAACCTGGACATATCCAACTGACCTAGGCTATTCTCAAGTGCTTCAACTTCTTTTTTAGCGCTTTTAAAATTGTCATCTACCAAAGCATTCTTCAGACTTAAATAATTATCAAAAACAGGTTGAAGTGCTGCCTTTTCTTCCTCAGATAGTGCTATTTCTAAAATATTCTCCGGGGAATCTTCATTTTCCGGAGGGTTCATCATACTGGGTTTACCGGCCAATTGCACAGCAGCATCAACGGTAAAAGTGCCATTAACCACAATCTGATCACCCGTCTCCAATCCCTGTTCCACTACATAGGCATCACCCAGGGATGGCCCAAGGGTTATTTCCCTGATTCTGAACCCTGCGCCATTAGAGACTTCTTCCTTCAAATACACTAAACTACGTTTCCCGGTCCATAAGACTGCAGACTTAGGAATAATAATTTCCTTGCTCCCAGATTTCCCAATATTATTTTTCACCACCCCTGATGCGAACATCCCTGGCTTCAACCTGCCGTCACTATTATCTACCTCGATTCTGGCAGTGGCAACCCTAGTTTGAGCATCCAAGACTGGATCAACAAAACTTACTTCCCCAGTAAAGGTCTTACCGGGGAGTGACCGTATTGTATACTGCACTTTACTGCCTTCCTCTATCCAGCCCATATTACTTTCGTAAATATCGAATAGTATCCAAACTTTAGAAAGATCTGAGATCTCATAAATGGGCATTCCTCGTTCTACGTAATCACCAAGATCTACCTTTTTCTCAGTTACTATTCCACTTACATCGGCAGTTATAGGGAAGCGCTCCATTGCTTTACCATTAGATAAGATCTGCTGAATCTGACTTTCACTTATCTTCCAGGTTCGCAATTTCTCTTTTGCCGCTTCAAACAAATCAGGTTGATGCTCTCTAATTGAATATGATTGCAGTAATTCCTCTTGGGCCGTTACCAGTTCTGGGCTGTAAACCACGCCAAGTCTCTGGCCTCGATTTACCTTTTCTCCGGTAAAGTTCACTCCTAAAGCTTCAATTCTCCCGGGAACATGAGTCGACTGGGAGTAAGCATTTCTTTCATCAATCACCACTTTCCCATTTAATCTTATTTCACGAGAAATACTGCCTTGCCCCACCTCTATTGTACGTACATTAGCAAGTTTCATAGCATCCTCACTCATCTTGTAAACCCTGGAATCGGTGGAATTTTCCTCACCTTCGAGAGGAATGAGATCCATTCCACATATTGGACAGGCCCCAGGCTCATTTTGCCTAACGGAGGGGTGCATGGAGCAGGTCCAGATAGTTTCCTCTCCGGTATCTGTATGATCATGTTGAGAAGCTTCGTCAGAACTTTCACCGAAAATTGCCCAGCCTAGCAAGACTCCAATAACCAGGATTCCAACTCCTCTAATTATATTATTTGTTTTCATTGTAATTTTCTGTTTTAGTAGCTAAATATTCTAGTTTTGCCTGAGCGATAAACCCGTTTCTTAGTGCAGCCAATTTCTGGGTATTCAACAATAAAATATCCTGATTCATCCCAAGCACCTCTTCAAAATCTTCAGTATTATTACCAAAGCCCGAAACAAGTAAATCATTGGCCTGATTTGAGCTTTTGATCTGCCGGTTATAAAGTTCCAGGAGCTTCTCAGCTTTATTGAGTTCATAGCGGGCTTGTTCGTACATACCTAAGAGTTCGTTCTCTCGAGCTTCCCGATTCTGAAGGGTCGCTGTTTGCATCAATTCAGCCTCTTTTTCCGCGGCTTTATATTTCTTTCTAAAAATTGGTATGCTCACTGAAAACATAGGCATAATGGCATCCTCTCCATTTCGTCGAGGATTAGAATCCGTACGTCTGGAAATAATGGAATAATCCACCCCCAAGCCCAGTTTCGGTAAGCCATCCTTTTGAGCAACTTCAGCCCTGTATTGATAAGCCTCGAATTCCTGGTCATATTTTACCAGTTCAGGATGGAACTTTAAGTCTATCTCTTCAATATTTGAGACTCCCTCAGTATTTAGCACCAATGTGTCCTGAATATTCACAGTTGCTTCGGCCTTACGATTGAGCAAATAATTAAATTGTCTTTTGAGATTTTCCAATGCCTCTTTCTCTAACTCGATCTCAGTTATGGCCTGCTCTCGTTCAATATCTACCCTTACCACATTTACCATCGAGGAACTCCCGCTTCTAAACTTACTAAGGGAAAGCTCCCTGTAAGAATCCAGTATGTTAAGGTTATCTTCTTTTAGTTGAATCGTATTTTCCAACTCATAAAGTTTCGCATAAGCCTTTTTCACCTTATAAAATAGGTCTCCACGTATCGCTAGAAATTCCTGAAACCTAGCCCCTGCCATTAGGTCAGCCGCTCTGGATTTGGCCTTTAGGGTTCCAAACCAAGGGAACATCTGCATGAGGTTAAATCGGGCTTCCTGGGCTCCCAGTCTAGTCTCTATCATTCTTCCAAAAGCACTTACAGTAAGTGTGGGATCGGGAAGTGAAGCGACTTGCGGTGATTCCAATAAAGCAGATTCAAATTTAGTATAAGCCGATTGCACCTCTGGATTGTTTTCGGCCGCTATCTGAAGATAGGTCTCCATTTCCTGTGCCTGAGTCTTATTTCCTAAGAAAAGGACCAGAAATACCCATATTATTTTTACTGACTTTTTCATCTTAAATAATAGTTTTCTCAGTTTTATTTACCACTGTTTCCCTCCAATATGCCTGTAAAACCGGTACTACGAAAATCGTCATAATTTGAATAACCATACCGCCCACAATGGGAATGGCCATGGGAACCATAATATCCGATCCCTTCCCGGTGGAAGTAAGAACTGGAAATAGCGCAATAATTGTCACTGCGGTAGTCATCATTGCTGGGCGCACTCTCTTTAAACCAGCCTCCATAACCGCAGATCTGACTTCTGGAACAGTTTTCGGATTTTTCCTCTCAAAAACCTGATGAATATAAGTTCCCATAAGAACTCCGTCATCAGTGGCAATACCAAATAGTGCGATGAATCCAACCCAGACTGCCACACTCAAATTGATTGTGCCCATCTGGAAAAGATCACGAATATTGGTGCCTGCAATACTAAAATCCATAAACCATCCCTGGCCATAGAGCCAAATCATTATAAACCCACCTGCAAAAGCCACAAAAACCCCTGAAAAATGAATGGTTGAAGCAATTATGGTCTTAAATTGAAAATACAGCAAAAGGAAGATGATGAGCAAACAGATCGGGATAAGGATGGCCAACCGCTTTACTGCCCTTACTTGGTTTTCATAATTCCCCGAAAATTTATAACTCAGCCCGGCAGGTACTTTTAATTCCCCCGAAGCTATCTTATTCTCAATATGTTCACGTGCATCATTCACCACATTAACCTCAGCGAAACCATCGCGTTTATCGAAGAGCACATAACTAGTAAGGAAGGTATCTTCACTTTTTATCATTTGCGGCCCCCTCATATAATTGAGATCAGCTAACTCCCCCAGCGGGATTTGAGCGCCTTTAGGAGTAGGAATCAAGATTCTCTCCAGGCTAGAGGGGTCATCCCGTAATTCACGGGGGTAGCGTACCCTGACCGGAAAACGCTCGCGACCTTCAACCGTAGAAGTTATTTCCATCCCCCCAATTGCAGTCTCTATTGTTTGCTGCACGGCTTCAATACTAAGCCCGTAACGAGCAATGGCGTTTCGGTCGATTTCGATCTCCAGGTAGGGTTTCCCAACCACGCGATCCGCAAAAACAGCTTCTGCTTTAACGGAAGGGACTTCCTTGAGGACACTTTCAAGTTCCATTCCAAAATCCTGGATAGTTTGAAGATCGGGACCAAATACCTTAATCCCCATAGGAGCCCGCATCCCGGTTTGTAGCATTACCAAGCGGGTTTCTATAGGTTGCAGTTTGGGCGCCGAGGTCACTCCCGGAAGCTTGGTGCGTTGCACGATTTCATCCCATATGTCATCAGGATCTTTAATATGCTCTCGCCAATTCCGATAGTATTCCCCGTCCTTATCAATTATCAAGTCATCTATAGAAATATTTCGTTGGATTGCCTCTTCATTGGTTAAACTGTCACCGCTTTTGGTGATGAAACGCTCCTTTTGATCCACCTTAAATGACTGAAGTTTTCCAGTCTCATTAAGGATATATTCAGGTTTATAATTGATAATATTCTCGAACATAGAGATAGGCGCTGGATCCAGAGCGCTTTCTACCCTTCCTAATTTTCCTACTGAAATCTCGACTTCCGGAATACTGGTTACCGCAATATCGAGCTGCCGGACTGTTTTCTTCGTTTCTTCAATCCCGGCATGTGGCATGGTTGTAGGCATAAGAAGGAAACTACCTTCATTAAGCGAAGGCATAAATTCCTTTCCAACTCCTGGAAAAGTATGAACCATTCCACTCCATACTGAGGTAGTTCTTACATTCCAACCTACCTTATCAAAACCATTAGCTACAAAACCGAAAATCTTCGGAAACCCAAACCAGATCATTACTCCAAAAAATATGGTGATCACTGGCAAAAGAAGGAATGTCCCCTTATTGAGCAGACACCAGTTTAGAATGGGTCGGTAGAATCTTACAACTGCCATTAGTACTGCCAGGGTAATCCCCAGAAGGATGATCACGAAAAAATAATTCGTAAACAATGAAATACCAAAGCCAAGGGGCATCCATTCCTCTGCCAAAAACAGAATGGTAACCAAAAGAATGACCACCATTGTAATTTTTTCTGAATATCTTCCCAGAAATTCAGGATTACGGCTTTCCAGTAGTTTTAATGTGCCTATTAAGGTAAGCGCAAGGGGAAGCCAGAACATAAACCAAATGGCCAGGATAATGCCTGAAGCGATTAAAATTATATACCATGTCTTACGGCTTCTTTCTTTGGTCACTTTGGTATTGAAAGCAAAATAAGAAAGCATTGGAAGAACAAGGACTCCAACTAGAAAGGCAGCTACTAAGGCAAAAGTTTTTGTAAAAGCCAAAGGCCGAAAGAGTTTACCTTCTGCATTTTCCATAAAGAAAACCGGGATAAAACTTACAATAGTTGTTGCCAGTGCTGTAGTAACTGCAGGAGCTACCTCGATTGTAGCTTTTTTAATCACTCCCAGGAGCTTTTCACCTCTGGCCCTTTTATTTTTCTGCATTTCCAGATGACGTATGGTGTTTTCTACAAACACAATACCCACATCTACCATTACCCCTATGGCAATAGCTATCCCTGAGAGAGCTACAACGTTGGCATCCACACCAAAGTAGCGCATGGCAATGAAGGTCATAAGCACTCCTATAGGAAGTAGCGTCGAAATTAGAACGGAAGCTCTTAGATTGAGCACCAAAACCAATATCACTATAATACTTATGAGTACCTCGTGGGAGAGGGCTCTCTCTAATGTACCGATAGTTTCGTGAATAAGCTGTGTACGATCATAAAAAGGTACAACCGTGAGTTGACTTTCAGTGCCATCGGCAAGCGTTTTATTTGGGAGCCCGGAAGAGATTTCATTGATCTTTTCTTTAGTATTCTCTATCACCTTAAGAGGATTTGAACCATAACGAGCTACTACAACTCCACCAGTTACATCAGCTCCTCCTTTATCCAGAATACCACGTCTTTCAGACGGGCCCAGTTGAACTTCGGCAATATCACGAATCAACACCGGAGTGTTTTCGGAAACCGAAACCACGGTATTTTCAACATCCTCGACAGATTCGATATATCCAAGCCCCCGTACCAGGTATTCCACTTTATTTATTTCCAAAGTCTTTGCCCCTACATCCCTATTGGAATTTTTAACCGCCTTCATAACCTGGTCGATTCCAATATTATAAGCCTTCAAAGCATCTGGATTTACATCGATCTGGTATTCCTGGACGTAACCGCCCACCGAAGCTACCTCAGCAACCCCTTCTACCGCACTAAGCGCTGGTTTAATATAATAATCCTGAATTGTGCGTAGTTCATGAAGATCCCATCCGCCAGTTACGTTACCTTCACGATCTCTTCCTTCAAGGGTATACCAGAAAACCTGGCCTAAAGCTGTTGCATCAGGTCCTAAAGCAGGCTTAGCATCATCCGGTAAAAGACCAGAAGGGAGGGAATTGAGTTTTTCCAAAACCCGGGAACGGGACCAATAGAATTCGACATCCTCCTCAAAAATGATGTAGATACTTGAAAACCCAAACATAGAATTTGAACGCACCGATTTCACTCCAGGAATCCCCAAAAGAGAGCTGGTAAGCGGATAAGTGATCTGGTCTTCGATATCCTGTGGTGACCGCCCAGGCCAATCGGTAAAAACAATTTGTTGATTTTCACCAATATCCGGAATGGCATCTACAGGTACAGGATCATTAGGAAGAAATCCAGTATCCCAGTTAAATGGTGCAGTAACTAGTCCCCAGCCGATCAAAAAGACAAGTAAAATTACTGAGACCAGACGGTTATAAAGAAAGTATTGTATAAGTTTATTGAACATTATTCATATAATTTATTGACGTGATCCTAAAAAAGCGGATCTCTGATTATAAAAAGTCAGTACGGAGCTGATTTCCTGAAGAGGGAAAAGCTACGATCATCAATAAAATCAAATAAGAAAAACCTGGTCTACCAACTGTATGTTAGTGACCAAAAGAGGAGGGGAATAATCTTTAAAGGGAACTTCTTCTTTTGGAAGCGTTTCAAAAAGATTGAAGTAAAAAATACTAAAACTGGCAATAAATAACTTTTGTCCAAAATCGAGAGACTCCAAAGAAGGTTTGAGTTCATCCTGTCCATCTACCACCACTTTTTCATTAGTGCAGCAGTTATCTGCAGCATTCTCCATATCCATTCCACAGGTATCAGCCTCAGCAAAGATTGCTTTGTCTACCAAAAAACTTCCACAGAAATGCTTATCTACCGTAAAAGAAAAGGTAGAAAACAACACCAATAGTGCTAGTACGACAGAACCACTATTTTGAAAAGCTTTTTTCATCAGGTACAAAAATAGATAATTTTTTGATATAAAGGCATTTTCAAAGATACATACATTCTTTTTAATTGGAACTTCGGGATTATGGGGAATAAATTTAAAATTATGGCTTGGCTCTTCCTTTAAGCCGATAATAATAAAAGGCAGGAAGCAAGATGAGTATAAAAATCGGATGAATGAGAAACCTCCGCACATAAAACAGACTCATGACATGCCCACTATCAAGGTTTAGCAGTAAATACCAATAAGCGGTTACGCCAAAGAGGTAAAAAGCAAAGAATAAAATAGCAGCAAACTTGACAATATTCTTATCCAAGAATGCTATATATAGTATGAATAGGGAAATCAGCGAATTCAACCAGAATCTGAAACTTAAATTAATTAATAATTTGGGCCATTGATAATCAGGTAATTGATCCAGCATATACAAACCACTTCGATAGAATTCATTAATAGGATCGTAAAAAAGTTGCTCTTCGAAAACCCTTACCAGAGCTAGAACAACAACCAGTAAGAAGATAATTAATATACGGTAGCCTGGTTTCATTTCGCAGGATTTTTAGAATAGATATAAACCCAAAGAATCCAGAGAAGGAAAACTGTTCCGTAGATAATGAGAGGGAATATAATGGTATGAAGAAATTCTGCATGGTGGGGCAATTCGTATATACCTATTGAAAGAACGGCAATACGAACTATATTCATTAAATAAATAATCACCAGTCCAGCAATTAGAAAGAAAAAAGTCGTTCTTGGTTTACCAAAAAAAGCGAGGATAAAGGCTACAAAAAGCACCATTATACTCATCGCATTACATCCTTCAACGATTTGGGCCAAATATTTATCGTTGATCAGCAATTTCATGGAAAGATGATATTGATGTGGCTCAATCTGGGCGGCATATCCAAAAGCTTTTATTAACATTTCCGTTTGCCGAGCGACCATATGCGTAACATAGTCCGGGTAATAAACCTCAGACCTAAAAAGATCCAGATACCAACTATAGAAAAGACTTAAAATAAAATAGCTCCCCAGAAAAATGAGGATAAACCGAAGAACCGATTTATATTTTATGAATAGTTTAAGCAAGGCTAATTAAAGGCTTTTTAACAAATTTATACAAATAAGCCAGCCAGCCTGCGCAAATTTTTAAATACTTTTGCAGTAAAACACATTGTTATGCCATTTCAGAAATTAAAACCCGCAGTAGAGAAGATTTTAAGTAACGAAGAACTTTCTGTAGACCATCGTTTGGAGCAGGTGTGTGATCTTCTAAAGGAAAACATTCCTTATTATGACTGGGTAGGTTTTTATTTTAAAAACGGCGACAAGGAAGAATTAAAACTTCGTGCTTTTGCAGGGGAGCCCACCGACCATACGATCATCCCTTTTGGAAAAGGTATTTGTGGCCAAGTGGCCGTTTCTAATAATAATTTTGTTGTCCCTGATGTTAAAACACAAACGAACTATATTGCTTGTAGTATCAATGTTAGGGCTGAAATTGTTATCCCTTTATTTTTAAATGGTGAAAACATAGGTCAGATCGATATCGATTCACACACCGAAGATCCTTTCAATATCGAGGATGAAAGATTTTTGGAATGGGTGAATGAGAAAGTAGCAGAAGTATTAAAGTCTCCCTCCACCTAAGAGAATACTAGAGTAAAGAGATAATTGCCTTACATACCTGTTCTTATGGCTTCCACAGGATCTAATTTTGAAGCAGAGATTGCGGGAATTATTCCTGAAATTAGCCCGATGACGGCAGCAACAATTGTTCCCAGCATAAGATTCCAGGGAGAGAGTACAAATTCGAAATCACCAGTAAATTGGGAGGCGATAATTGAAACAACCCATACCAGAAACAGGCCTATTAATCCCCCAATTACAGATAAAATAACGGCTTCAAACAAGAATTGAAAAAGGATAAATTTATTTTTAGCTCCTAATGATTTCTGTATCCCGATAAGATTAGTGCGTTCCTTAACACTGACAAACATAATATTGGCAATCCCAAATCCCCCAACCAGTAAAGAAAAACCACTAATTATTAATCCAATGATATTCATTTGCCCTGTTATATTATCTATAAAATCCGCGAAACCTTGAAGTTGATTAATAAAGAAAGTGTTGGTTTCTCCGGGTTTGATTGCACGATAATTTCTAAGTTGTTGTTCCACAATAGCCATAAATTCGGCATTATCAACTCCCTCTTCTGGTTTAAGTATGATTTGTGGGAAGACCCCTTTATTGTTATCGCCATAAATTCTTCTTACCAGATTGACCGGCAGAAATGCCTGGCCATCCCGGGAATTTCCAAAAAGAGAGGCGCCTTGTTTCTCTAAAACACCAATGACCTGTAGCTTGCGACCATAGAGTCTTACTTCTTTCCCCAGGGGACTGGAATTTCCAAACAGATTAATGGCTATTTCATGACCTAATACCACCACAGCCGAACCACTCACGGATTCAGATTCATTAAAAAATCGCCCTTCATTCAATTCGAAAGCTTCAATATCATAATATTCACTGGTGACAGCACCTACATCAACATTTTCGCTGGTTACATCCTGGTACTTTATCGATTCAGAAGGGACACCAATGACGTAACTTACTGCATCAAGCTCAGGCAGGCTCCTTTTCAAATGCTGATATTCATCATAAGAGACATCCGGGAATTGCTGACGCTTCCATTGTGGAACATCAGTAGGACCAAATGAGAAACGCATAATAATAATAGTGCTGTTATCCAATGAACTCAAACTGCCTTTTATCTCCTTTTCCAGAGAATCTACAGCAGCCAAAACTGCGATTATTGAGAAAATACCAATGGTAACCCCCAATAAGGAAAGAAAAGTCCGCAGCTTATTATTTCTAAGCGCATTTACTGCAAAAGTGAAACTTTCTTTTAAAAGTCTAAGATATATAAACATACAGTTATCTGCCGTATTTAAAGGAATCCT
The DNA here is from genome assembly GCF_054121475.1 of Salegentibacter profundi. Lineage (NCBI taxonomy): Bacteria > Pseudomonadati > Bacteroidota > Flavobacteriia > Flavobacteriales > Flavobacteriaceae > Salegentibacter > Salegentibacter profundi. Next base: position 27,382 of record NZ_JBSYGG010000014.1, on the reverse strand, counting down.
AAGATAAGACGATGATGTTGAAAATTCGTTACAATTTTATTGATAAATAAATTCATTCGCTTTTATGTTTGCCCGTGAAATACTTACTTTTGCCACTTCATCAAACACAACAAAATGAGCGACTTAAAACAAGCAAAATCTGCTTTAATTTCTGTATTCAATAAGGACGGCCTGGCCCCTATCGTCAAAAAACTTAATGAGCTAGGTATCACCATTTATTCTACTGGAGGAACTGAAAATTTTATCAAAGAATTAGCAATAGAAGTTATACCTGTGGAAGATATTACTTCCTACCCATCCATTCTTGGAGGCCGAGTGAAAACATTACATCCAAAAGTATTTGGAGGGATATTGAACCGTCAGGAAAACCAAAGTGATATAAAAGAACTTGCCCAATACGAAATCCCGCAGATAGACATTGTGATTGTGGATCTTTACCCTTTTGAAAAAACCGTTGCTTCCGGGGCTTCTCAAGGAGATATTATTGAGAAGATCGATATTGGAGGAATCTCGTTGATTCGAGCAGCGGCCAAAAACTTTAAAGATGTCTTGTGTGTATCTTCAGTTCAAGATTATAAAGAATTTGAAGATTTACTTAACGAGAAAAAAGGAGAAACCAGCCTAGCTGACCGGAAAAGATTTGCTGCCAAGGCTTTTAATATTTCGTCTCATTATGACACCTCGATATTCAACTATTTCAATACTGAAAATGAAGTAAGCGTATATAAGGAAAGCATTCAACAAGGCACAGAACTTCGCTATGGGGAAAACCCACATCAACAAGGATTCTTCTTTGGTGATTTTGATGCAATCTTCGATAAGATTCACGGGAAAGAACTATCTTACAATAATCTTCTGGATGTTGATGCAGCAGTAAATCTTATGAATGAATTCAAGGGCGAAGCCCCCACTTTTGCTATCTTAAAACACAACAATGCCTGCGGACTTGCCCAACGTGATACCCTGCACAAGGCATATAATGATGCCCTGGCAGGAGACCCTGTTTCGGCGTTCGGCGGAATTCTTATAAGCAATGTTGAAATTGACAAAGCCACAGCTGAGGAGATTCACAAACTCTTTTGTGAAGTAGTGATCGCTCCATCCTTTTCAGCAGAGGCTGAAGAAATTCTAAAGGGAAAGAAAAACAGAATTCTGTTAGTTCAGAAGGAATTAAATCTTCCTGAAAAACAAGTTAGAACCTGCCTGAACGGAGTTTTAGTTCAGGACAAAGATCTAAAAACAGATGCACCTGAAGATTTAAAGCAGGTTACCAACAATAATCCCACCGAAGCTGAGTTATCTGATTTGTTATTTGCTTCCAAAATTTGCAAGCATACCAAATCGAATACTATTGTTTTGGCTAAAAACAAGCAGCTTTGCGCCAGCGGTACGGGTCAAACCTCACGTGTAGATGCGCTTAATCAAAGCATAGAAAAAGCCCGTTCTTTTAACTTTGATCTAAAGGGAGCCGTGATGGCAAGTGATGCTTTTTTTCCATTCCCAGATTGCGTGGAAATTGCAGGAAATGCTGGAATTACTGCAGTAATACAGCCGGGAGGATCCATTAAGGACCAATTAAGTATAGACTATTGCAACGAAAATGATATTGCTATGGTGATTACGGGAACACGCCATTTTAAACATTAATTTTAGTACATTTACCAAACCTCAACACTTAACATACTATGGGATTTTTTGACTTTCTCATTGAAGAAATAGCGATAGATTTAGGAACCGCAAACACTTTGATTATTCACAACGATAAAGTTGTTGTCGATAGTCCTTCAATAGTAGCCCGCGACCGGACATCAGGGAAGATAACCGCGGTAGGGAAAGAAGCTGCCATGATGCAGGGAAAAACCCACGAAAACATAAAAACCATACGTCCTTTAAAAGACGGAGTAATTGCGGATTTTGATGCTAGTGAAAAAATGCTCACTATGTTTATCAAAGAGATCCCGGCGCTGAAGAAAAAAATGTTCACTCCAGCTTTAAGGATGGTGATCTGTATTCCTTCAGGAATTACTGAAGTCGAGATGAGGGCGGTAAAAGAAAGCGCCGAACGCGTTAACGGTAAAGAAGTTTATCTTATTCACGAACCAATGGCTGCTGCAATAGGAATTGGCGTAGATATCATGCAACCCAAGGGTAATATGATTGTAGACATTGGGGGAGGTACTACCGAGATCGCGGTTATCGCGCTGGGGGGGATAGTTTGCGACAAATCCATAAAAATCGCCGGAGATGTGTTCACCAACGACATCGTCTATTATATGCGTACCCAGCACAACCTGTATGTGGGAGAGAGAACCGCCGAAAAAATCAAGATACAGATAGGTGCAGCCACTGAAGATCTTGAGGTTCCGCCGGAAGAAATGAGTGTACAGGGTAGGGACCTGTTAACAGGGAAACCGAAACAGGTCAATATTTCTTACCGTGAAATAGCCAAGGCTTTAGATAAATCCATTCTTCGTATTGAAGATGCGGTTATGGAAACCCTGTCTCAAACTCCACCTGAACTTGCGGCCGACATCTACAACACCGGAATTTATCTTGCCGGGGGTGGCTCGATGTTACGGGGACTAGACAAACGTTTATCACAAAAAACAGATCTACCAGTTTATATCGCTGAAGATCCACTGAGAGCGGTAGTAAGAGGAACCGGAATAACCTTAAAAACACTGAATCGATATAAGGGAATCCTGATCAAGTAGGAGAAGATAGTTTATGCAGCAAATTTTCAATTTTCTTATCCGCAATAAGAATAATTTACTTTTCTTATTCCTGCTGGCATTATCTGTCTTTTTTACGGTCCAAACTCATTCTTTCCATAAAAGCAAATTTATAAGTTCTGCCAATGCTGTTACCGGTGGGATATTCTCCTGGACAAGTGATATTAAAGACTACCTTTATCTGGAAGAATACAATAAACGCTTACTCGAAGAGAACAAAGAGTTACGTAACATCCTTACTAATCTTAACGATACTCTTTCAATTGAAAATTATCAAGATAGCACTTCCTTTGACGGGACCTATTATTTTAGAGCCGCTAGAGTGATCAATAATAATTACGCCAAGGCAGATAATTATCTTACCATTAATCAAGGGGAGGAAGACGGCATTAAACCTGAATTTGGCGTAGTAACCAGCAAGGGGGTAATAGGTATCGTAGATCGTGTTAACAGCAGGTTTTCAAGGGTGATTTCAATTTTGCATACCGAATCCAGGATCAATGCGCAACTGAATAAGACAAATCATTTTGGAAGCCTGATATGGGATGGCAGAGACCCTAATCTGGTTCAACTTATAGATGTACCAAGACAAGCTCCTGTAAAACAAGGAGACACAATAACAACCGGAGGACGATCGCTGATATTCCCTGAAGGTTTACCTATTGGAAGTATTGAGGATTTTGAGATGGATGAAAGCGGAAGCTATTATAAAATTAATGTACGCTTATTTAACGACATGACTAATATTGGTTTTGTATACGTTATAGAAAACCTGGATCGAGATTTAATTCAATCATTAGAAACCGAGGATGAGTAATAGTATATTTTCAAATACCGCCCGTTTTGTTGGTTTGATTTTACTTCAGGTTCTGATTCTCAACAATATTAATTTTATGGGTTATATAAATCCATACCTGTATGTGCTTTTTATTCTTTTATATCCTTTTAATAGTAATCAGAGTATATTTTTAATCCTTTCATTTTTACTGGGACTCGGCATCGATATCTTTGAGGACAGCGGGGGGATACACGCTGCTGCCTGTTTAATTGCGGCTTTTGTGCGCCCAAACCTATTAAGGTTTTCTTTTGGGGTAAGTTATGACCACCAGAATATCAGGCTTTCTGCAACCCCGTTTGGGGCCCGATTAAGCTATATTCTTTTAATGATCCTCATCCATCATTTTGTCTTATTTTCTTTGGAAATGTTCAGCTTAAGTCATATAATATTGATCTTGAAAAAGACGTTATTTTCAAGTATATTCACCGTGATTCTGGTGATCTTAAGCCTAAGCCTTTTCAGCAAAAAATATAGATGAGAAAGTTACTTCTCTACATAATAATTCTTACAACCGGCCTGATCTTTTTGGCAAGAGTCTTCTATCTTCAAATCATTGATACCTCCCTTGTCCTCCGCTCCCAGGATAATGCTATAGAAATTAATTACGATTATCCACAGCGCGGCTACATTTACGATCGTAATGGAGAACTGATGGTTTCAAATCAACCTTCCTATGATGTGATGGTTATCCCCCGAAACCTAAAACCATTTGATACCCTGGAGTTTTCAGAAATACTCAATATCACGCCGGAAGAACTGGGCAAAAAACTGGATAAAGCTAAGATCTATTCTCCCCTGCTGCCATCGGTAGTCATACCTCAGCTCACTAAAAGTGAGTATGCTTTTTTGCAAGAAAAGATGAGAAAATATGAAGGTTTTTATATTCAGAAACGTTCTTTAAGAGATTACCAGGTAGATCACAGCGCCAATGTACTTGGATATATCGCTCAGGTGAACAAACAAATCATTAAAGATAATCCCTATTACATTTCTGGTGACCTTATTGGGCGTAGCGGTGTGGAAAGTGTATATGAGGAAATACTACGAGGTGTAAAGGGAGTAAAATACATTCAAAAAGATCGGTTTAATAGGGATATTGGCCCTTATAAAGATGGAATTTTCGATACCCTGCCTGAAAAAGGTAAGGATATTAATATCACAATTGATTCCAAGTTACAGGAATACGGGGAAAAACTTATGCAGAATAAGCGCGGAGGAATTGTAGCCCTTGAACCTTCCACCGGGGAAATCTTAGCCTTAGTGACGGCTCCAAGTTATGATCCCTCCTTGCTTGTAGGCCGAAAGAGATCACCTAATTACACAAAATTATATTATGACTCTATTGCCCGCCCATTGTATGATCGAGGCCTTTTAGCCGAATATCCCCCAGGGTCACCCTTTAAAGCAGTCAATGCTCTTATTGCACTCCAGGAGGGAGTGGTAACCACCCAGGACAGGTTCTATTGCAATAATGGATACACTTACGGAAGAGGTCGTAGAATGGGTTGCCATCCCCATGATAGCCCTTTAAATATGATTCCTGGGATCGCAACTTCCTGCAATGCCTATTTTGCCAATGTCTACCGAAGAGTTATTGAGAAATACCCAAGCCCACAGGAAGGAATTGACACATGGAAAAATCATTTAGAGAGTTTTGGCCTGGGCCAATTCATGGGAAATGACCTTAGTACGGGACGACCGGGTAAAGTTCCGGATTCTGATTATTATAATAAGATATACAACTATCCAACTTATAAATGGTATTCGACGGCCACCATTTCTAACGCAATCGGACAGGGTGAAGTCCTTATGACCCCAATTCAACTGGCTAATATGACGGCTACAATTGCCAATCGCGGTTGGTATTATACTCCGCATATTTTAAAAGAAATTGAAGGGGAGCCGATTAAAGAAGAAAAATTCACCGTAAAAAATCATACCACTATCGACCCACGACACTTTGACCCCGTGGTGGAAGGAATGCACCAAGTATATAAAAAAGGTACAGCCAGCAGGCTTCAGATTCCCGGCATTGAAATAGCGGGGAAAACCGGGACCGCGGAGAACTTCACTAAAATTGATGGAAAACGAGTTCAGCTTACCGATCATTCAATTTTTGTAGCTTTTGCTCCTGTAGATAATCCTAAAATAGCTATTGCAGTCTTTGTAGAAAATGGGTACTGGGGAAGTCGTTATGCCGGCCGTATTGCTAGTCTTATGATTGAGAACTATATTAAAGGTGAGATCACTCGCAAAGATATGGAAGAGTGGATTCTTAAAAACAGCCTTGAAGATGAATATGCCAAACCCTTAAGTGGCGAACCCTTTACAATTAACCGATAAATGGCCAAAAGCATAACAGGTTACGACTGGATTACAATTTTTATTTTCTTACTACTGGTTGGCTTTGGTTGGGCTAATATTTATTCAGCCTCCCTGGGTGTAAATACAGGAACCTTTTTTGACCTGGAACAGGTATATGGCCGGCAAGGTTTATGGATCGTACTTAGTTTTTTCATTCTGATTATCATACTTTCAATAGAACCTAAATTCTATCAGCGGTTCTCGAGTGTAATTTATATAATTAGCCTCCTAAGTCTCGCAGGGCTATTCATTTTTGGTAAGACCATTGCTGGACAGACCGCCTGGTATGTGATGGGTCCTGTAAGTCTCCAACCGGCCGAATTTGCGAAAGCCGCCACCGCTCTTGCGGTAGCTAAGTATGTAAGTGGCATCCAGGTAAATCTCAATGAATTTGAGCACCAGCTCAAGGTCTTTGTCATAATAAGCTTACCGGTATTACTTGTAATGATGCAACCCGATGCCGGTAGTGCAATGGTTTATTTTGCTTTTATTTTTCCACTTTACAGAGAAGGTTTGCACTTCGCTTATTTACTGTTAGGTTTTTTTGCCGCCATTCTTTTTGTTGCCACCCTGGCATTTGGAGTTCCGTGGGTTATCGGAGGTATTCTGACCATCGGACTTTTAATGTTTTGGAGGAATCGAAAAAAAAGACCTAATACCCTAAAATATATCTTTTTGATGTTGATAGCTGCCGGCTTTTCGCTATCGGTTAATTATGTGTTTGAAAATGTTTTCAAACAACATCACCGGGACCGCTTCAATATTGTACTGGGAAAAGAAGTTGATGCCAGGGGCATTGGATATAATACCAATCAAAGCGAAATTGCCATTGGAAGTGGGGGCTGGTTTGGAAAAGGCTGGACGGAAGGCACCCAAACCAAAGGTCATTTTGTCCCCGAGCAACATACTGATTATATTTTTAGTACAGTAGGAGAAGAATGGGGATTCCTAGGAAGTAGTTTTGTAATAATCCTATTTGTCTTGCTTTTGGTGAGATTATTATTTCTAGCAGAAAGGCAGCGATCACAGTTTAACCGGGTATATGGTTACAGTGTAATAGGAATAATATTTATACATTTTCTGGTCAATATTGGAATGGTAATAGGAATTTTCCCCACAGTGGGAATTCCACTTCCCTTTTTTAGTTATGGTGGCTCAGGACTTTGGGCTTTCACCATTCTTTTATTTATATTTATTAAACTAGATGCCGAGAGGATCTCTTACCATTAATTACAACGTTCGACCAGAAGTAACAAGGCGGCAACCAATAGAATAATAACAGGATAGACATATTTACGTTTCATAGATAAATTTTGATTTTTAAATAAAAAAAATGCCCCGGAATTATCGGAGCATTTATTAAGTTCTACCTTAAATTAATCATTAAGTCTTGCTACTTTGCTTCTTCTCATCTTATCAACATTAAGATCAGAAAGAACGTTAAGAGCTTCCTCAATATAGATGTCTTTACTTAAATTGGTATGCCATCGCTCTCTCTTTTCTTTTAAAATCGTATCGGTTTCAAATAGTTGCTCTTCAAAAGGGAGTGAAGTATAGGTGAGGTTTGTAGCATATTCCTTTAAAGAATCAAATCGTTTGGCTACACGATTATTCTCTTTGGCAGTTTCACTGTATTCCTCAAAATTAAGCGAGTGAATGTTATTATCACTCTGAGTCTTTATCCATCTCGCGTTTTCCTCAATAAGCTCCAACTGCTCATTTTCACTCATTCTTTTTTTGCTGTTTTCTATGGTTTCTTCAAGATTTGTATAACCGTCCCATTCATCATATTCGGCAGGATCAATTTTATCCCAGGGCAATGGGTTCTCCATATCCTTTTCACCAATATCTACAAAACTGTAGCGGTCCGGAACTACAACGTCACTTTTGACACCTTCTAATTGTGTGGAACCTCCATTAACCCTGTAGAACTTTTGAGTAGTCAATTTAAGCGCACCTAAATCGCCATACTCATTGTTTCTCAACCAACGGTTAAGGTCTATTACATTTTGTACGGTTCCCTTTCCGTAGGTCTGTTTACTACCTATGATAACAGCTCTTTTATAATCCTGCATAGCAGCGGCTAATATTTCTGAGGCAGAAGCAGAGAGTTCATTTACAAGAATCACAAGAGGACCATCCCACAATACCGATGAATCTTTATCCTTTAATATTTCTTTTTTCTGTCCGCTTGATTTTACTTGAACAACAGGACCTTTTTCAATAAACAATCCCGCGATATCCACTACGGTTTTAAGTGAACCTCCACCATTATTTCTCAAATCCAAAACAAGACCGTCCATACCTTCTTTTTTAAGGCGAATGACATCTTTTTCAATATCAGATGCCGCATTCCGCTCCGCGTAATTCTCCATATCAAAATAAAATTTTGGCAGGTTAATTACTCCGAAATTTTTACCATCCTTCTTTACCATAGAAGTTTTGGCATAGGTCTCCTCAATTTCTACAATATCCCGGGTAAGGGTAATATTTTCTATGGTTCCCAATAATTTCTTTCTAACGGTAAGGGTGACTTTGGAATCCTTCGGACCTTTTATAAGTTTAACGGCATCGTCCAGACGCATTCCTACTATACTGACAGCTTCTTCTTCATCCTCCTGCTTTACTTTAAGGATCACATCACCTTCACTCAATTCCTCACTCCTCCAGGCCGGTCCACCAGAGATGACTTCCATTATGGTAATATTATCGCTCTTTTTCTGAAGCCGGGCCCCAATCCCTTCAAGTTTACCAGACATTGCCATATCGAACCTATCCTTGTCCTGAGGGGCGAAATAAAAAGTGTGGGGATCAAATTCCTCTACAATTGCATTGATATATACTGAGAAGTAATCCTTTCGTTCAAGATCATCTGTAAAATCATAATATTCCTCAAGAGAGTTAAGCGTAACTTCGCGGGATTCTTTTTCAAGTTCTTCATCGGATTTTACGGAGTATTCTGGGTCTTTTTCCTTTTTTTGTTCCTCCTCTTCTTTCTTGTCATGAAAGGTAATAAGGGTAGAAAACTTAAGTTGTTTTCTCCATCTTTCTTTCATTTCTTTTTTTGAATCGACATAATCCAGGTCTTCAAAACTTGTATTGAGTTCTTCTTTTTTACCGAAATCGAAAGGAGTAGACAAAATTTCCTTATAGATTTCCCGCGATTCATCAGAACGCTTCATCAAACGCTGGTAGGTGAGATCAAAAAAACTGATATCCTTTGCTTTAATATGATCATCAATTCGTTCTTCATATTCGCTAAATTCCTCAATATCACTTTCATAGAAAAACCTTTTAGATCCATCCAGATTTTTTAGGTAATCTTTATAAACTCCTTTTGAGAATTCATCATTAATATCTTTAGCGTCATAATGTCCCTGATTAAGCACATAGGTTATAAGGTCTATTAGCACTTTATCTTTATTAGGGTCATCAAAACTTTTTGTAGTAAAACTACAGGAGGCAACTGCCATTAACAGCAGTACTACAAGAATTTTAGGGTTCCTTTTCATAAATCGCATAAATTTCATCATAATGGCTTACCAAAATACATTAAAAATTGTGCCAAGACACAGGACAGACACTAATAATTTGTTAAACTACTAAGATAGGCTTTCCTTAGGAAATTACTATTTTAGCCATAATAATTTTTAAATGCATGGATAAAGAAAAACCATTGATTCTTGTGACCAATGATGATGGGATCACTGCTCCAGGAATCAGGGCTTTAATCGAAGTGATGAAGGAGCTCGGAGACGTTATTGTGGTGGCTCCGGATAGCCCGCAAAGTGGAATGGGCCATGCCATTACAATTAGTGACACCCTGTTTTGTGAACCGGTGACCATAAAAGAGAACTACAAACATAAAGAGTTCAGTTGTTCCGGAACACCTGCCGATTGTGTAAAAATTGCCACTCAGGAAATTCTTCATCGCAAACCTGATCTTTGTGTAAGCGGTATAAATCATGGATCCAATTCCTCTATAAATGTCATTTATTCAGGGACAATGAGTGCAGCGGTAGAAGCAGGAATTGAAGGAATTCCAGCCATTGGTTTTTCCTTGCTGGATTATTCCCTAACGGCCGATTTCGAGCCCTCAAAAAAATATGTAAAGGCCATTACACGAAAAGTTTTAAAACATGGACTCCCAAAAGGAGTAGTACTAAATGTTAATTTACCTAAATTACAGTCTTCAGCAATTAAAGGAATGAAAGTTTGTCGACAGGCCAACGCTCACTGGGAGGAAGAATTCGATAAGAGGACCAATCCACAGGGTCGTGATTATTACTGGCTTTCTGGAAAGTTTGTCAACAAGGATAAAGGGGAGGACACCGATGAATGGGCGCTTGCCAACGGATATGTTTCAGTGGTTCCAGTTCAATTCGACCTTACCGCACACCATTTTATGGATGATCTTAATAACTGGGAACTCAATGATTAAGCAGAACATATTAATAGGATTTCTTGTTGGACTAGCATTCAATATTGGAGGCATTATTCTTTATATCCTTATTTTTTCAGAACAAGGAATAGACCGAACAATAAATGATGCCATTCTCAATGATTATATCGGAAAGATTATCGCTCTTGGAGCCATTGTTAATTTTCTGCCATTTTTTGTATTCTTGAGAAAGAAACAGCACTACCACGCCAGGGGTGTATTACTGGCCACTATTGTGGCGGCTATAGCTATCGCAATTTCAAAAATATTCTAAATGAAATACTATCTCATTGCCGGGGAAGCTTCCGGGGACCTCCACGCTTCAAACCTTATGAAGGCCCTGAAAGAAATAGATCCAAGGGCCCAATTTCGGTATTGGGGAGGTGATCTTATGGCCCAGCAAGGAGGGGAATTAGTCAAACATTATCGGGAGTTAGCTTTTATGGGGTTTGCTGAGGTAATTGCAAATTTAAAAACCATACTTCGCAATATAAATTTGTGTAAAGATGATATAAGTAAATTTCAGCCCGACGTTATCATATTTGTCGATTATCCGGGATTTAATATGCGCATTGCAAAATGGGCCAGGACAAAGCATTTTAAAACCCATTATTATATTTCGCCCCAAATATGGGCCTGGAAAGAAAACCGCATCAAGGCGATAAAAAGGGATATAGACCAGATGTACGTAATTCTTCCTTTCGAAAAGGAATTCTATGAAAAGAAACATAATTTCCCTGTGCATTTTGTAGGGCATCCACTAATCGATGCCATTTCCAGTCAAAAACTAGTTGATGCCCAGGATTTTAAAAAAGAGCATAATTTAAATGATAAACCAATCATTGCTTTGCTCCCTGGAAGCCGTAAACAGGAAATAGCAAAAATGTTAGAGATTATGCTTAGTGTTAGAGATTATTTTCCTGACTACCAGTTTGTTATTGCCGGAGCGCCTAGCCAGGAAGAAAATTTCTACTTACCTTTTTTGAAGAAAAACAAAGTTGAACTGGTAATGAATAAAACCTATGAAATACTAAGTCTCTCCCACGCAGCGTTAGTTACCTCAGGGACAGCAACCTTAGAGACAGCCCTTTTTAAGGTTCCCGAGGTGGTTTGTTACAAAGGAAGTTTTGTCTCTTACCATATTGCCAAGCAGATCGTGAAATTGGATTTTATTTCCCTGGTAAACCTGATTATGAAACGTGAAGTAGTAACAGAATTAATCCAGCGAAAGTTTAACAGGAATTCCTTAAAAAGGGAGCTTGCTAAGATTTTGGAGGATAGGCATAGAAAAAAGATTTTTGAAGATTATTACCAGCTGGAACAAAAATTAGGCGGAAAAGGCGCTAGTAAAAAGACCGCTCAACTGATCTATGCCAGTTTAAAAACGAACTGAAATGCAGTCAGAGTTAAAAATTTTATTACTCATATTTTCGGGGGTATTGCTCACCTCCTGTGGAGCTTCAAGATCGAAAGAATTATCCACTAACACCCAAGAAAACCATCAGATAACACCGGCAAATAAGCAGGTTTATAATATCATCTCCTATGCCAGGGAATTTGAAGGAACCCGCTACAAATACGGTGGCACCACTAAAAAAGGAATGGACTGTTCAGGCCTTATCTATGTTTCTTTTCTTAAAGAAGATATTCCTATGCCCCGTACTGCCCGTGATCTTTCCCTGGAGGGCAAAAGACTTTTTCTTCGGGAAGTCTCCCCAGGAGATCTATTGTTTTTTGAAACCAACAAAAAAAGAAGGGTTATAAATCACGTTGGCCTGGTGGTGGAAGTCAGCGATGAAATTCGGTTTATTCATTCCTCAACCTCAAAAGGAGTAATCATTTCATCACTGGAGAACAATTATTGGAAAAATAACTTTGTCATGGCCAGAAGGGTGCTATAGATTATAAACTCATCCTAAGCTTTTAACACCAATGGCTATTTACATTTGAGACGGTATGTCTCTTACTGAAATCATTAAAGCGGAGTATTTGGTCTAGCTTTACCCGCCAAAAACAGAAAGTCCCTTTTTACCGGTGGTAAAAAGGGAGCTTTTCCGCATTTCTACAGAACCAAAGGCTCTATATCAACTAACACTTAAACTTTAACTAAAAAGTACCTTCAAAGCTCTCCTGATACTCAGAGAAAGCTTTTTTTGTTGTCATTTTTTTATAATCATCAGTAGCGAATAACTTTAAATAAATCTCCAGTTGTTGAGGAGTACGATAGCCTGTTATCGGGGCAATTAATTTTGCTTCCTCATCGAAAAACACCAGAGAAGGATACCCTCTTACTCCTAATGCTGCCGTAAACTGATGGGTTGTATTTCGCCCCCTCTTTTGAGGATCAAAATTCGGATTGGAAAATTCCTTATCCTGATAATTGATTTTTTCATCTCCTTCGGCGTTAAACTTAACTGCATAAAAATTCTCATTCACATATTCAATCACATTCTCATTGGAAAAGGTATTTCTATCCAGCATTTTACATGGGCCACACCAGGTAGTATAGGCATCCATAAATATTTTTTTAGGTTCTTTTTTCTGTGCCTCCAGCGCTTCGTTCATAGACATCCAATTAATCTCCTGAGCCTGGAGAAAACTTGTAGACATAAAAAAAATAAGAAGGAAAATTTTATACATATAAAAATAATTTAGGTCTTAGTCGTTTCTCAACCATAACCTAACAAAAAGCGCTCCTCAAATTTAAGGAACGCTTCTTTAATTATAAAACCTTTTAACTTAATGCTTTTTTTCGGTATCAGCAATCTCATAATTTTCATGCTCCAGCATTTCATGCTCTTCATCCTCCACTCCATGAGTAAGACGCTTTAAAGGCTTCAACATAATTAAAACAATTACAGCAAAGCTTACTGTAAATATGGTTATTCCTGAGAATATTGCAAAATCCCCTGCTTCGGCGGCAAATTCTCCGAGAATACCCGCTAATTTATTTCCGAGACCAGTAGCCGCGAAATAAACCCCCATCATTAAGGAAGCATATTTCATAGGCGCTAATTTTGTAATGAAAGATAGCGCAACCGGCGAACTACTAAGTTCCCCGATGGTATGGAAAAGATATGCAAGGACTAACCAGTACATTGCAGAAGACCCGTTCGACTCAAACTGCACTGAAGCTGCAGCCATAAAAACAAATCCCAATCCCATTATTATCACCCCTACTGCCATTTTAAAAATGCTCGAGGCCTCCTTATTCTTCAATTTTCTCCTGGCCCAGAAATTAGCCACCAAAACTCCAAAAGTAATTATAAAAAGAGCATTTAAAGACTGAAACCAGGAAGCAGGAACTTCATTCCCTATACCTGGAAGGGAAAATGGCAGAGCCCTATTGGTTTTATCCAGGGCATAAATATTCATCAGTCCACCAGCCTGCTCAAAGGCTCCCCAGAAGACTATTACCAGGATAAAAGATAGCAGCATAACCACATAACGATCCTTCATGACCTGTGTAGTAAGATCCTTATAAACCATAAGCATCATTGCTGTTACAAGGGTAAGAAAGATAAATAACAAACCATAAGCCCAGGATTGAAACACCAGAACATATAAGGAAACCAGCATTAATATCGAGGTAATTACCAATTGAAGTGGAGACTTAAGTAAGTCCGAAAAAAGCCCGGTAAGAGAAGCTCCTTCATCCCTTTCAGCTTTAGACAGAAGGTTTCCTACATTTACTAAATATTTTTGGCCCCAAAGATATACAAGAAGACCAAGAGCCATTGCTATTCCAGCCAAACCAAAGCCCCAGTGCCAGCCAACTTGTTCTCCTACATAACCCACAATCAAACTAGAAAGAAATGCCCCGAGATTTATTCCAATGTAAAAAATAGTAAAGCCTTTATCCCTTCTAATATCACCAGGTTTGTAGAGTCCTCCAACCATTGTGGAAATATTGGGTTTAAGCATTCCCACTCCGGCAATGATAAGACCTAAACCACTATAAAAGGCCCACATTTCTTCAACAGCTAGTATGGTATGACCCGCTACCAGTATAATTCCGCCCCATAGAACTGTTTTTTTCTGCCCAAGGAGTTTATCGGCTATTATACCACCGGGAATAGAAACGATATAAACAAGCATGGTATACCAACCGTATAGCGCCAGAGCCTCTCCCTGGGTCCAGCCAAGACCGGCATTTCCATCAGTCGTTGCACTAACCAGATATAAAACAAGGATTGCGCGCATTCCATAATAGGAAAAACGCTCCCACATTTCTGTAAAAAACAAAATATAAAGCCCAATTGGATGTCCAAATAACTCCTTTTGAGGTGCTGGGGTTGTTGTCGTAGCCATTAACTTAGATTTGATTAAAGATTCTCAGTGATGAAATTGGTCATTTTAGTATAAAGATGACGCCTGGTGTTACCACCATAGATTCCATGGTTTTTATCAGGATATATTGCCCAATCAAACTGTTTGTTTGCCTGAATAAGAGCTTCCACCATTCTCATGGTATTTTGAAGATGCACATTATCGTCTCCTCCTCCATGTATTAATAAATAATCCCCTTTAAGTTTTTCGACATGATTTATCGGGGAATTTTCATCATATCCCGATGGGTTTTCCTGAGGAGTAGTCATGTATCTTTCCGTATAAATAGTATCATAGAACCTCCAACTTGTAACAGGGGCGACTGCAATAGCCAGAGAAAACACATCATTACCTTTGAGAATGGCGTTTGAAGACATAAAGCCTCCGTAGCTCCAACCCCAGATACCTATGCGATCTTCATCGATATATTCCCTATCACCTAGCATTCTTGCCGCTTCTATCTGATCTTCCACTTCGTATTTCCCCAGTTCTTTTTGAGTCACTTTTTTAAATTCGGCCCCTTTAAGACCAGTTCCTCTTCCGTCTACGGCTGCTATGATATAACCTCTATCTGCAAGAAGTTGATACCAGTAATCATTTGTACCAAAGTATGAATTTGAAACAGACTGCGATCCCGGCCCGGAATATTGAAACATCAATAATGGGTAGGCCTTACTGGCATCAAAATCTGAAGGTTTGATCATCCACATATTGAGTTCGTTGCCATTGACCTCAATGGTACTTAATTCCTTCGGAGAGAAATTATAAGCTTCTTCCTTTTCCAGTAAAGCTGTATTATCCTTAATTTTTCTAACCAATTTGCCGTTTTTAGCATGGTGAAGACTGTATTGATATGGAGTCTGTGTATTGGTAAAAGAATTAATGAAATAAGTAAAGTCTGCACTGAAATCTGCACTATTCATCCCCGTTTTATCAGTTAAACGGGTCTTCCTTTTTCCGTTAGGCTTTATAGAATAAACATCCCGGTTCACGCTTCCATTCTCCGTACTCTGATAAAAGATCCTGTTAGACTTTTTATCATAACCATAGTAGTCTGTTACTTCCCACTGACCGGAAGTGACCTGGTTTTCCAATTCGCCATCTTCGTCATATAAATAGATATGATTCCAACCATCTCTTTCACTGGTCCATATAAAATTATTATCTTCAAGAAATGTGAGGTTATCAGTAATATCAATATAAGCCTCATCGGTTTCGGTCATCACTACCTCAGTCTCATTATCCTCGGCATCCACAAAGATCAGATCCAGTTTATTCTGATGTCTATTCAACACCTGTACACTCAACACCTCCGGATCTTTAGTCCACTTTATCCGAGGAATGTAAAAATCCTTGTAATCCGTTAGGGCTACATCCTCCGTTTTTGCTGAAGCCAGATCATACAAATGCAAACTTACCTCAGAATTGGTTTCACCAGCTTTTGGATACTTGAAAACTTCCTGTCTTGGGTAAAGTTCTTCTCCAAATATATCCATAGAGAATTCGGGAACATCTTCTTCATCGAACCTTAGAAAAGCGATCCGATTTCCATTTTTGTTCCATTGGAAGGCTCTTACGAAAGCAAATTCCTCTTCGTATACCCAATCTGTAATCCCATTAATAATTTTGTTCTTCTCTCCATCGGAGGTTACTCTGGTTTGCTCACCTGAATTGAGGTTGTAAATAAAAATATCATTTTCAAAAACATAGGCTACTTTCGAAGCATCCGGGGAGAATGTGGGCTCCTGAACTTTATGATCAGATAGTTTTGTAAGGCTTCCATCGCTTATATCGTAGATATAGTAAATACCTCGCGAGGATCTCCTGTAGATCTGTTCTACTTCCGTTGAAAGCAAAACTTTGCTTTCATCATCGCTAAGCACAAAATCCTGGAAGGAGGAAATTCCATCTATTTCAGTCGTTGAAAGCAAGCTTCTTGATTTCCTTCCGGTTTTATAATCGTACACATCAATGCTGGCAGTCCCATTTTCCCGGTTTAAAACGACATATTCCTTACCATTATTGAGGGATTGAAGTGATTGTAATCGTTCCTGCCTAAAGGTACCATCCCATATCTCTTCTTGCGTGATTTGTTTGTCCTGTCCATAAACAACTGAGGATGCAGCAATTATCAACCCCAGTATAATATTTTTAAATTTCATATTTTTTTAAAATAGGTATCAATGCCCAAGTTTACTAAAATTTCAGCAAAATATGTTAATGAAAAATGTTAAATACTAAGAATTTGTTAAAGAAAATTGAGGTCAAGATGTTTTCAATTTTGCTTGGTAATTTTCTTATTCTGCTATCTAAACATAAGCTTTGTATCTTTGGCCTTCGAAAATTTCATGAACTATGATCTCACCTATAAGCGGTTTTTCCAAATTAACAAAAAAGGAAAAAATAGACTGGCTTGCTAAGACCTATTTAAAAGATCAACCGGAGGATGTGCGGATACTCAGGCAATACTGGAATGAAGACTCCCGCCTGCAACAACTACACGATGAATTCACAGAGAACACCCTTTCGAATTTCTATCTTCCTTTTGGTCTGGCACCTAATTTTCTCATTAATGATGAACTTTTGGCCATACCTATGGCTATCGAAGAAAGTTCAGTGATTGCAGCCGCCAGCAAGGCAGCCAAATACTGGAGATCACGTGGTGGCTTTAAAGCGGAAGTGATTGACACTCAAAAGATCGGGCAGGTACATTTTATTTATTCAGGGAATCCGGTGAAACTTTCCGACTTCTTTGAAATGGTCAAACCGAAAATGATCCAAGCCGTCAAGCCCATTACAAGAAATATGGAAAAACGGGGAGGTGGGATTTTAAATATTAAACTTCAAAATAGAACTGAAAGCTTGAATAATTATTTTCAGTTGCACTGTACTTTTGACACCCAGGATTCTATGGGAGCAAATTTTATCAATTCCTGTCTCGAGAAGTTTGCTGAAGTTTTCCAGGAAGAGGCCAAGGAATATAAAGCTTTTACTGCAGAAGAAAAGCAGATCCAGATTATTATGAGCATACTTTCCAATTACGTACCTCAATGCCTGGTAAGAACAGAGGTTTCCTGCTCTGTAGATGAGCTTTCAGAAGGCGCCCAATTAAGCGGCCAGGAATTCGCTGAGAAATTTATTCAGGCGATCCAGATCGCCGAAGTGGAACCTTATCGGGCCGTGACACATAATAAAGGAATTATGAATGGTATTGATGCCGTTGTACTGGCCACTGGGAATGATTTTCGGGCAGTAGAGGCCGGAATGCACGCCTTTGCCGCCAGGAGTGGAAACTACACCAGTTTATCTCATGCCAAAGTAGAGGACGGGATTTTCACTTTTTGGATGGAAATTCCTCTGGCCCTAGGTACGGTTGGCGGACTCACAAGTTTACATCCACTGGTTAAATTGGCGCTGGACATTCTCCAGCAACCCTCAGCAAAAAAACTCATGAAAATTGTTGCTGTTGCAGGATTGGCGCAGAATTTTGCTGCTGTTCGTTCACTGATCACCACGGGTATCCAACACGGTCATATGAAGATGCACTTAATGAACATTTTGAATCAACAAAATGCAACGCCGGAAGAAAAACTTGCATTAACGGAATACTTTAAGCACCATACTGTAACCCACAGTAGTGTTATGGAGCAACTCGCAAAAATACGCGCACAATGAAACAGTATTACAGCCATGGAAAATTACTGATCACTGGGGAATATGCAATTCTCGATGGCGCAAAAGCTCTGGCTTTGCCCACAAAATATGGTCAAGAAATGCAGGTAAATAGTTCCGAAACCCAGGGAATTTCATGGGTAAGCCTTGATGAAAAAGGGGAACCGTGGTTGAAAGCTAGTTTCATTTTGAAAGATGATAAAGTTATTCTGAGAAAAGATAGTAACAAAGATTCAGGGGCAGTAACCCGACTGCTCCAGATATTAAATGCAGCCAGGAACCTAAATCCTGATTTCCTTTCTAACAACAAAGGTTACCAAATCACTACCAAACTTGAATTTAACCGGAGTTGGGGCTTGGGTAGTTCCTCAACCTTAATAAATAATATCTCAACCTGGCTTGATATTGATGCCTTTAGCTTATTAGAAAACACATTTGGCGGAAGTGGATATGATGTTGCCGCTGCTCAGGAAAATACGGCATTCACCTATCAATTAATACAGGGACAGCCATCGATATTAAAAAGCCATTTTAATCCATCCTTTAAGGACGAACTCTTTTTTGTTTACTTAAATAAAAAACAAAACAGTCGGGAAGCAATTGCTCATTACCGCAAACAACCAGTGAAGAATATTGAAGTCCTTACAGATAAGATTTCAGGACTTACAGAGCAATTCCTTCATTGTGACAGCCTGACTGAGTTTCGTATCTTAATGGATCTTCACGAAACCCTTATTTCAAAAGCGGTCAATTTAACTAAAATCAAAACCAGACTTTTTCCTGATTTCTCAGGTAGCATAAAGAGCCTTGGAGGTTGGGGTGGAGATTTTATTCTCGCAACAGGTTCAGAAGAAGCCCAGCAATACTTCAGAGATAAAAACTATAAAACCATCATTCCTTTCAGTGAAATGATGCTATAAAAAAACGCCTCTTCAGAAAAGAGGTGTTTTTTAATCCATTTTTTTTTTTAAATTAATAGAATCTCGCCCGGTTATCTTCGATATCGGCTTTTTCCTTAAGTGCCTCAAAAGCCCGTTGAGCAGCCTCCTGACGTCGTCTGACAGTCTCCTGATCAGCAAAGCTCTTATAAGAATCCAGGGCAGGAGCTTCATTTTTACTTAACAACTCCACTACATAAACGCCATTTTCTCCCGTAAGGGGCTTACTTACCTGACCAGGTTCCATGGCAAAAACCGAACCTACTACTGCAGGCTCACTTCCAGCACCTGGAAGGGTTGGACTATTCAGGTTGATCGCGTTTGCAGACTGAACCATAGTGTTTTGCGCAGCAGCGATCTCTTCAAGACTATTCCCGCTAATTCTGCTTTTGATGATTTCCGCCTTCTTTTGTCTAGTTAAAATCGGAATTACTTCAGCCGATGCATTCTCTGCACTCATAAGACCAGCATCTCTTTTTGCAGTAACTTGAGCTACAACGTATCCTTGAGAAATATCAAATCTTTTCACCTCGCCTACTTTAACCTCATCTTCAAATGCCCATTGCACAATTCTTCTTTGGCTACCTAATCCCGGAATATTCTCCTCCAAAGCCTTAACATCCCTGACAGTTCTTAACTGAAGATTTTCCGATTTGGTCTGTTCGCCGAAGTCTCCTTCACGAGCAGCGATTTCAAATTTGGTCACCTCATTAAAAAGATTGTTTCTTGAACGTTCAGAAGGTTCAATTTCTCGGGCAAGAGTTGCAATTTTTACAGCTCTTTTCCTGTCACTCTGTTCTTCTATATGAATTACATGATAACCAAAATCGGTTTCAATCACTCCTATATCTCCGGCATTGTTATCAAAAATATACGCATCAAATTCAGGCACCATATCCCCAGGTCCGAAATACCCAAGATCCCCACCATTAGCTTTGTTGGATTCATCCGAAGAGTATTGTGCAGCTAAAGCAGCAAACTGGGATTTATCGCTACGGACCACATTAGCAATGCTATCAGCCAGTTGCTGAGCCTCTTCTTTGCTTCTAGTCACATCAGGAGCAAACTGCAAGCCCTGATAGGACACCAAAATATGACTGGCTTTGGCAGAATCTGCAATTTGCTTTGCCTCTATCAACTTGCTTATTTTGAAATACCCGTCGTGCTGGTAAGGGCCGAAGCTCTCACCCACCTCGAGGTTATATAGATCATCACGAAAATCGGCTGGAAGATCTTCTCTGAACATATAGCGGTCCTGATAAGGAAGATCAGAGTTTGAATTAACAAAACCTTCGTAATCTGTAGTTTCGTTAAAGCCAGGCAAGGTATCGTTTGCTTGTGCCGCAGAATTGTATTCTATCCTGGTTTCCATTAAAGCGGTAAGAGATTCTCTTGCCTCCTTGCGATCCTCTTCTGAGGCATCTTCTTCAAAGAAAACATACTGGATATTTCTTGAGGCCTCAGTTTTAAATTTGGCAGGATTTTTCTTGATATATTCACGGATCTCCTCTTTGCTTACTTCCACATTTTCATCTGGAACGGAGGTATAAGGAACCTGCACAAAATTCATATTTATATTATCATTCTCAAAACGGTATGCCTGTTCACCTTCTGTTAAGGTTGCCCCGACCCCAGCTGCCACCAAAGAGAAATATATATTCTCACGGGCAGAATTACCTAGGCTGTTTTCAAAATCTAACCATTGGCGATAGGCTTCCGGAGAAGTAGCTTTCATAGTAGCAACATATTCCCGAACTCTGTTTTCATCGAACATCCCTGCTTCATTGGTGAAATTGGGATTATTCCCCATTTGTGCACGCATCATCTCCCTGATTTGCGCTTGCTCTGCTCTAATTCCTAACTCTTCCAGTTCCTCACTGATGATTATCTCTCGCAATTTATTTTCCCAAACTTGGTTTACAGCTTGGGTCGTACTTGCATTGGCTCCCATATTTCGCTGGAAGTTCTCTACATTACGGGCAAATTCTTCCCGGTCGATTTCTTCTCCATTTACGGTTGCAATTACATTTTGAGATTTAGCGGAAGAAAAACCCCCGTTACGGATCACATCGGCTAACACGAAAGAAAAAAGTGCTAATGCAATGATAATGATCAAGAAAACAGAACGCTGTCTGATTTTATTTAATACTGCCATTTGTAATTATTATTTATCGGAATATAGGGGGCGAAAATAGCGTTTTTAAGCTAATTATAAAACTTATAATTAGCAAAATATTAAGGAACTCGGATTTAATCTGTAGGTTTGATTATAAGTTCCACTAATTCTATTTTAGTATTGGAAACTTCTTTGATTTCGAACTGGAAATCCTCAATAGAAAGGAGCTCCCCTTGCTGAGGGATTTCTTCGGTGCGGTTCACTATAAACCCTCCAAGAGTCTCATAATTTTCACCTTCGGGAATATTAATCTTGTAAGCCTCATTGAGATAATCTACCTCCAGCCTGGCTGAGAATAAAAAGTGATTGTCGCTTAAGCGTTCTTCAATGAGCACCGGTGAGTCGTGTTCATCTTCTATTTCCCCAAATAGTTCTTCCACAATATCCTCTACGGTTATCATTCCACTGGTACCGCCGTATTCATCAATCACCACGGCAATACTCTTCCGTTTTTTTATCAAACTATTCAATACATCCTTTACCCACATGGTCTCTGGGACGAAAACCACTGGAAGCAATATAGAATTTAATGATTTTGGTCTTTTGAATAATTCAAAACTATGAATATAACCAATAATATCATCTATGGTCTCGTTATAGACCAGGATTTTGGATAAACCTGTTTCTGTAAAGGTTTCAATAAGATCTTTGGGAGCCTTGTCCTTATCGACCGCAATTATTTCGGTTCTGGGAATCATGACCTCCCTGGCTTTAATTTCAGAAAATTCCAGTGCGTTCTGAAATATTTGGATTTCAGTATCTACCTCTTCATCGTTTTCCACTGTTTCCATTTGTTCATTGATAAAATTCCCTAAATCAATTTTGCTAAAAGCCAGCTGGACTTCATCTCCTTCGGTTTTAAAGAATTTTTTCAATACCAAATCTGAAATCCATATGACAAAATCGGAAATAAAGGTGAAGAGGACATAGAAAAAATATGCGGGTATGGCGAAAAATTTCAACATAGAATTCGCATAAATTTGAAAAAAGACTTTCGGAAGGAATTCAGCAGTAAAAAGAATAACTAAAGTGGAAATAACTGTTTGGGTTAGCAGATTAAGATCAGTTATTAAATATTGAAAAAAACCACTTTCTATCGGCTGCAGGGCAATCAACCACTTCATAAGAAGATCTCCCATGAAAAATCCGTAAACCACAAGCGCGATGTTGTTGCCCACTAACATAGTAGCAATAAACTTTGAGGGTTTCCGGGTAAGCCTCCTTAATACATTAGCTAAAAGGTCATTTTGACGCTTTTCAATCTCGATGTAAATTTTGTTGGAAGAAACGTAAGCAATTTCCATCCCAGAAAAGAATGCTGAAAAAATCAGGGAAAGGATGATAATAAATACCTCGTTTTGCATTAGAGTTATTTGTTGCGCTCCTCAAACTTACGCCTAAAACGCCTTTTAAAGAAGAACATAAATATAGAAATTACAACAAAAAAGATGAAAAGGTAGGCTCTGCCGCGTTCAGTGTTCCAGATCCGTATACTTTCAAAAAGAAAAAATGCCCCAATAACTAGGTAAGCATATTCAAAAAACTTATAATATTTACTCATCTTCTTTATCTTCTATAATTTGAACCCCTACGTTGGTACGGGAACGAAAATTACCGAAATTTTGATTAGAATCAAAACCCTGCCCTTCGTTGAGTGCTCCATTGGGGAAGCGTATCCTGTTTGGCCTGTCTGTAAAGACCCATCCTTGGTTTTGATCCCAATAAAGTTGACTGGCCTCCAATCGAGTACTGTCACTGGTATAAATCACTACATCCCCTTGTAAATCTATAAGACCGGTTTTCTCATAGATAACCCCATAATTTGCTCTTACAGTGCTGCGTTTATTCTCCGGGTCAAAAAACTCAACCTCAAGTCCCTCGGGAAATTCACGATAAGGGAAGTGCTTGTTAGTAAAATCCAGCATACGCTCACTTTTCAGAGTAGCCACCAGCCTTCCCGAATCCGTGTATTTAAGATTTAAATCCAGGGCTTCGGCCTGCGGAGCA
Source organism: Salegentibacter profundi (assembly GCF_054121475.1). Lineage (NCBI taxonomy): Bacteria > Pseudomonadati > Bacteroidota > Flavobacteriia > Flavobacteriales > Flavobacteriaceae > Salegentibacter > Salegentibacter profundi. The sequence goes on along the minus strand of NZ_JBSYGG010000014.1, from coordinate 3,885 downwards.
TCACCTTCAAGATCAAGGGCCCTGATTTCACTTAAATTGCCCTGACATGAAAAAAGCATTGTCACGCCGATTAGCGTGACAATGCCTGAAATTATTTGGTTATATGTAATTACCATTTTACAAATTAGGAATGCGAACTGTCTCGCCTATCCAGCAACCAATCTGAATTGCCTCTCCGGCACTTCTTCCTTCCTGGAAGACATCAGATTTTTGGGGCGCTCTTCCCATATAACTACTTGCAGCCTGGCTGGCGTTACTAGCTATAGAAGGATCGACACTGGCAGCTCTTCTTGCATAATCAGCAGCGGCCCAGTAAACAGCTCTTTTCTCAAAGGTTGTATTCCCACAATTGTTGGCACTTTGAGCATACATACTGGCAATCTGAAGGTAGGCGCTACCCAAAGAAGGTCTGGCGTTAACCGCTTTTCTATAGAAGTTTCTAGCTTGAGAAAAACTCCCCTGGTCCTTATAGTTCCCAGCAATTCTATAATAAATTCTTGCTTTCGCAGAGTTATCATTTTCAAGTTCGGCAGCCTCATTATAATATTGAAGGGCTTTAGATCTGTTTCCTTCTGCTTCTGCTAACTGTCCTAAAGAGAATGCTGATTTTGCAGAAGGATCAAGTTTGTGTAGTGCTTCAGAAACCTTCATGAATAAAGGGTCTTCAGTACAATCTTTTGCAGAAAGACGGGCGTTGGCATTTCTCAGCCAATCCACATCAGTTTTCTTACTATCAAAATCTTTGGTATAAAGAGGGATAAGGTTATCACAATCCGCCCGTTGTCCCAGTTTCGCGTTAATAGCATTTTTTACCTGGTTATAAGCTCTTAGATTAATTTCAGAATTCTTCACAAGGGTTTTCTCTTTTGAAGAAAGTTCCTCGGCTTGCTCCTGCTTCTCCAATAGTGGAGCTAGTCTTTCTGCAAGTGCATTTTCTTCAGATTCAACCTTGGCGATAACATCATCATACTTTGAAAACACTTCTTCCAGGCTACGCTCTCCTTCATCCTGCATATCTACAAGAAGGGAAAAGTAAGCATATATTCCTTTTGGACTTGTAAAGTTTTCACGATCTTCGGTGAAGGCTTTATCGAAAGCTTCATATTGATCCTCTTTATCTCCAATCTTATAATCAAATCTTAGCTGAGCAATATCTCCGTAAACTTTACCCTTTGAAGTTTTTTGAGGAAAAAGTTCTAACCGCTCTTCCCAAAGTTCGATGAGCTCTTCAATAAATTCTTCTTTTTCTTCGCCTTCCGCATTATCGATTTTATATTTAAGGGCTCTCTCTCCATACTGGAAAGTAGCTAGACTATATTTTGGACATTCCTTTCTAACCTTCATTAGAGGTTCGTAGGCTGCATCATAATTTTTTGCTTTTGCATCGTCATAAGCCAATGCCGCCATAGTCGCACAATCATTGGATTGTGCATTTACTACACTTGAACCGAATACGGCTCCAAATACTAATGCTATTAACTTCGCTTTCATTTTCTTTAGTTATAGTGGTTAATCAAATTTTCTTCTTTCAAACCATTTTCTGGCTTCCGTCAGGGAAAACCCCACAGAAACCCTGAAAATATCCTCTTTTATCAATCCGGAATCTGTTGTACCGCGCTGTCCATACTCTAATCCAAGGTTGATATTTGAGAAACCTGGTCCTATAGGCAATCCCAATCCAAAAGTAATGCCAAACTCATTGATGTCTTCATTATTGAGACTAAGACCGGTTTCCTCATACCTGAATCCTCCTCTAATTACAACCCTTTTAAAATAGCTGGTAAGGGAATTGTATTGAGGAATATAGTAACCTCCCAACTTATATTGTGTTGCTTCATTATACACTGCGGCCTCATTTATAGTATTGGATCGATCAAGATAAGCATTGCGTCCCATTTTAATATACTCTCCCCCAAAGAACCATTTATTGGGGCGACCAAGTCCTCCACCAACAGTAATTCTTTCTGCAAGATTGTATTTGGAATCGGGTACTTCAAGGTCTCTAACTTCTACCGGTATTTCTCCATTTTGGGTAAAGGCAATTGTAGCTACTTCTCTTTTGTTCTCTGAAGTAAGACTGGTTTCAGGAGAATATGTAGCAGAGGCATGAAGTTTTAGACCATTCGTAAGTCTCATCTGGAAATCACCACCAAAATTAAAACTCAATCCTTTAAGATCTGATCGGCTTATATCCCGGCTACCAAGTTGAATCTCTTCTCTAACTAAGGTTCTTCTATTCTGGAAATTACCGAAATTATAGCGAGCATCTATTCCAATGCTGAAATTTCTATTTATTTCGTAACCACCAGAAAGGTACACCCGATTAAGACCTCCGCGTCCCTGCAGCCTTGTGGCAACATCCTCCTGAATATCAAGAATACGGTAACCTACAGAAGTTTCAGGAATAAGACCAAAACCAAAGCCGAATTTTCCAACTGGGATACCTAAAGAAAGATAATCCAAAGAGGTGATCTTTGCCTTATCACTTTCCATATCTGACTTCAAACTGCTCCGTTCGTGACTTCCTGCTATGGCATAAGTTGTACGTCGTAAGCGTCCATAGCCAGCAGGGTTATTAAGATTAAGGTGAATACTATCCGAAAACACGCTTAAACCACCCATCGAGCGATTTTCTATGGTCCCTTTAAACTTAGTTAAACCAATTCCGTAATATGAATAAGGGGAAGAGATATTTTCCTGTGCCGCGGCAAATGCCGTAGTTAATACAGCTACGATTACTATAAATCGTTTAATCATTGAGTCTTGTTAAATTCTAAAATGTAGTTTAAACCCTCAAATAGAAAATTAGGGTTGGCAAATATGCCATTTTTTAATTGCTTTGACAAAAATAGCATATCCCCACCTGTTAAAATAATTGTTAAATCTTTATTTTCAGTTTTATACGAATTAATAAAGCCGTCGATTTCATAAAGCACCCCATTAACAACACCTGAATTCATAGCATCTATGGTGGAATTCCCTGTAATTCCGGGCTCTGCCGCAGCCTGTCCCATTGGTAAATTACTAGTAAACTCATGCATGGCCCGGAATCTCATTGTGAGTCCTGGAGAGATAGCTCCTCCCAAATATTCATCATCTTTATTCTTAAAATCGTATGTAATACAACTACCAGCATCAATAACCAGAACATTTTCACCCGGATAATTCCTAACCGCAGCAGCAATTAGTGCAATTCTGTCCTTTCCTAATGTTGTGGGGGTAGCGTAATGATTGGAAAAAGGCTGCTTTATATCCATGGTCAAAATCACAAGTGTACTGCGTTGTTCAAGGAAGCGCTCTTCCCTTTCGGTGTTTTTAATCACCGAAGAAAGAATAGAATATTCGATATGAGGGAAAGATTTAAAAATTTCTTCAGTTTTTTTAAAAAAATCTTTTCCCGGTACTGAAACTTTATACTGAAGGCTAGAATTTTGAAAGACAGCCATTTTCACTAGAGTGTTTCCTATGTCTATTACTAAATTCACCGGTTTTTTTTTGAAATAGCTAAATTACAAAAGCATTTTTTCATAAAATCCTTTGTGGGTTAATAAAATTGAAATTATATTTGCAACCGCTTAAAACAAGCAACTGGTGCCTTAGCTCAGTTGGTAGAGCAAAGGACTGAAAATCCTTGTGTCCCTGGTTCGATTCCTGGAGGCACCACTTAAAAACCCGAGACGAAAGTCTTGGGTTTTTTCGTTTATCTACTTCTGACATTGCTTCATTTAGCAGGAAAACGAAGCTTTAAAATGCCGGAGAACAGAGAACAAAAAGGATCAAGCCTAATAGTTGTGTTTAAGCAAAGATTGGATCAAGCCTAATAGTTGTGTTTAAGCAAAGATTGTGGTTAATCTGTATAGAAAGAATTCTACATTTTTCACTCCT
>NZ_JBSYGG010000013.1:0-95048 GCF_054121475.1 Salegentibacter profundi | reverse complement strand
CGCTTTGCTCCGGAATAGCTGTCCGCTTTGAAACGGAATCACTGTCCGTTTTGCCCCGGAATGGGTGTCCGCTTTATCCCGGAATCACTGTCCGCTTTCCAGCGGAATGGGTGTCCGTTTTCACCGGATTGTGCACTACATTGTTAGAGAATAAAAATACTGCTTTCCTGTCCGCGCAATGTGGTATATTTCAAGGGTATTTTAGTGAGGGTAATTTGCAACCCAACCACCTTAGAGGTGAGAACCCTCGGCTAATCATACTATATTGATTTTAATTCCCAATATTGCGAATAGTTTTATTTTTCTTAGTTAGATTTTTCAACCTCTCCAAAAAATCGAATTTTCCTCTATCGGTGGGAAGCTGGTATGATATCAAAGGTGAGGCTGCCCTAACTGATGCTATTTTAGAGTGGTTGGTAGAAACCTCACATTGAAAAGAACTCAAGGGAGAAAGTTTTAGAAAAAACTCTAATATTGTAATTAACTATCTATTTAATCAATCCATTTGAGGAGTCAACATCAAGGAATTTCTACACATATCAATAGGAATGTGTACATTATAAATGACAAATAATATGGAAACAAATTAAGAGAAATTTTTCAAAGGCTATTTTATCAAAAATTGGACTCGATTGGAAATTGCGATATTTACAGGAATTAAGATACCACTCAGCATAATTACAGATAATCTTAGCTTTATCGGAGTTGGACCAACAATAGATGTGGCAATCGGCGCATCAATTGGACAATCAATCGAAAAAAATACACCAGAGAAGGACGAATAGAACCTTTGAATGATAGGAAAAAAGAAAATAAAAAATAGCAACTAAAGTCGGTATATCCTCGACCCTTACCAATCATATAAAAACAGAATGAATAAAAATATCATTACAGTACTACTTTTCCTAATAGGGGTTATTCAAGCAAAATCACAAGATATTGAACAAATTGTAATCGGGACGAAACATTCACTTAGGTCTAATATTTTGAATGAAGACAGAAAATATTGGATTAGCCTCCCGGATTCATACAATGATAAAGAGTCATCCTATAAGAGATATCCAGTACTTATTGTGCTTGATGGAAATTTGCACTTTAAACCCATTGCAGGAATGGTTAACTACATGAGTGCCGATATATATAGAAGCTGGGAAATTCCGGAGATGATTGTGGTGGCTATTCAAAATGTTGATCGAAGAAGAGACTACACACCAGACAAAATCATTACAGTTAGAGAGAATAATACAGGCGGTGGAGATAGTTTTCTTAGCTTTTTAGAAGATGAACTTTTACCTGAGTTGGATCAAAAATATAGAACAGAACCTTATCGAATTCTTTTTGGGCATTCTTTGGGAGGTTTGCTGGCTACTCATGCCTATATGAAAGACAAGACTCTTTTCAATTCATTTATTGCGGTGGACCCAAGTTTTGGAACATGGGATTCAGATACCATGGATAAAAAATTAGATTCTTTGACTGAACAATCATTTGAAAGATTTATTTACATAGCCACTGCCAATTGGGGCAAAAGGAATATCAGAAATCGTGATCGCCATGTACGATTGTATGAGGCATTGAATAGTAAATGCAAAGGTGAATTACCAGCAAAATTAGATTACTTCGAAAATGAAGACCATAATTCAGTTCCAATCATTGCTTTCCATAATGGAATCTCTGCAATTTTTGACGGCTATGGAATTTCCCATCGTGATGTGGAAGATAAGGAGCAACTAACTCAACACTTTCAAGCACTTTCTGAACGACTTTCATGGGATTTACGACCTCCAGAATATCTTGTAAACCAATTAGGTTATAGGATGCTACAAAGTGAAAATGATAAAGACAAGTCCAATGCCTTAGAATTCTTCATCTTGAATGTAGAAAATCACCCTAAATCATTTAATTCCTATGATAGCCTGGGAGAAGCTTATGAAACATTCGGTGATACTCAAAAAGCCATCGCAAACTATAAAAAATCTCTTGAACTAAACCCGAGTAATGAACACGCAAGAATAAAAATAAATGAATTAAGCAAGGACGAATAAATACGATTGGAATCTTGTGGTCCATTAGTCGGATCTAAAGGCAGGAGGTATTCAGTTCAGTTCTTCCTCCTTTATCGGATAAAAATGATAGTAAAAAAGAATATAACCTAGGAGGGAATAGTGCAAGGTTGTTAATCAGGAAAAATCAAAGGAAGCTCTTATCAAAGAAATAACTTCACTTAGAGAAAGAATTAATTAAAGTCTGATTACAACAATATTTGGCTGAAAGGCAAAAAAAACTTTCCAACGGATAAATTTATTAAAGAAAAATATCCATCAGCACCAAAAATTAACTTCGAGAGATTCAAGGAAGGAAAGTTTTATTAAAAAAGACTGTACCGTCCTGAAAAAACTATAAAGGACCGTACAGTCAGCTTAAGCATTAATTTATTCCCTAAAATCAAAAAGAGTAGTGATAAATCCAAAAGGCGGAAATTATTTTTAGCATTTTGTATTTTTAATTTAGAATTAAACCATTAATTCATTGTACGATATTCACTGGGTGTTATGCCAGTTCCCTTTTTAAACATCCGATTGAAATGTTGTGGGTATTTAAACCCCAACTCATAAGCGATCTGGCTTATCGATTTATCTGCTTCGAATATCTTTTCTTTTGCGATATCTATTAGCTTAAGGTGGATATGATCCATTGCCGATTTACCGGTTTCCTTTTTAATTAAATCCCCAAAATAGTTTGAAGAAAGATTTAATTCATCAGCAAAATAAGCTACAGAGGGCAATCCTAATTTCTTAGGATTTTCAGAATGGAAGTACTCATTTAACAATTTTTCAAAATTGGAAAGAATACCTTTATTTAAATTTTCCCTGGTAATAAACTGCCTGTCGTAGAAACGTTCACAGTAGTTCAGTAGTAACTCAATGTTGTTTGCTACAATGGTTTTACTGTGCTTATCAATATTTTGATCCAGTTCATAATCAATTTTTAAAAACAGTTCTTTTATTATTTGCTGTTCTTTTTCTGATACGTGCAAGGCTTCATTAAGCTCGTAGGAAAAAAAGTTATACCTGTGGATGTTTGCTGCAAGCGAGGTGCCTTTGATGAACTCTGTGTGAAAAAGTAGAGCAAAGCCTTTTGGATTGTAATCCTTTTGGCTTTTTATGCCCACTACCTGCCCGGGCCCCATAAAAACTAAAGTTCCTTCTTCATAATCATAATTATTTCTCCCGTACTGGAGCTGACCACAGTTTACACCTTTTAAGAATATGGCATAAAAACCGAAACTGAAATTACCGCTGGGCAATGGTTGGGCCGTTGAACTGTCAAAAACCGTTATTAAGGGATGCCTGGTAGGTATCTCCTTAAGGTCATTGTATTGAGATATGGTATCTACTTTAACTAAATCCTTCATTTTTATAGTTCCTATAATTTCATAACAAATATACCAATCAGATTATTGGTAAATTAGAAGAATGGGGCACATCAGTAAAAATGGTAATGATATCAGTATTCTGTATACAAAGTATGGCTGTTTATTAATCGATCTTTGTATAGAAATGAATATTATTTCATGTTTATATGTTCAATTCAAAAATAAAGAAATATGACATTAATAACTCATATTAAACCTAAGACATTTTCTTTTGCTTTTAAGGGAATTTTATTAATGCTAAGCTTTTTAATTTTTTCCTGTGGGGTAAAACCCAATGGGGAATTAGTTATTGCAGAACAGGGAAGTTTTGCCGCTGGAGGTACGGTAAAAAAGAGTCCTGGAATCTTTGATCCCATAGATCACGGAGCATTTAACCCCGGTAATCAAAGTACAGCTGGACAAACCCTGCACGGTGATCACGCTACGGTTTTTTATCAAAAACCTGTAAACGCTCGCGAATTACCACTGGTATTTTGGCACGGGTTCGGGCAATCGATGAGGACCTGGCAAACTACGCCCGATGGCAGGGAGGGATTTCAAAGTATTTTCCTTAGAAAACGTTTCCCGGTTTATCTAATCGACCAGCCCCGAAGAGGATTATCTGGAAGAAGTACTGAACCTACCACCATTTCGGCAGGTACCGATGATCAATTGTGGTTCGGTATCTTCAGATTGGGAACGGGTACAGAATTCTATGAAGATGTACAATTCTCAAAAGATCCTGAAGCTTTAGATCAGTTCTTCCGACAAATGACCCCCGATACCGGGCCATTGGATATAGAATTAAATATAGATGCGGTTTCGGCTTTATTCAATAGAATCGGTCCTGGAGTGTTGGTGACCCATTCCCACAGTGGCGGGCAAGGCTGGCTCACAGCCCTGGAAAATGACAATATAAAAGCTATAGCATCTTATGAGCCTGGTAGTAATTTCGTATTTCCGGAGGGAGAAGTACCGGAAGCAATACCTTATTTAGGCGGTCAACTCAGTGCACGGGCAGTTCCTATGTCTGATTTCGAAAAGCTTACTGAAATTCCAATTATCATCTATTATGGAGATTATATCCCTGAAGAAGAAACACAGAACCCGGGAAAGGAACAATGGCGGGCAGCGCTTACTATGGCCAGAAAATGGTCTTCTATCGTGAATAAACATGGGGGAGATGTTACGCTGGTACCACTACCCGAAATCGGAATGAAAGGTAATACGCATTTCCCAATGTCAGATTTAAACAATCAAGAAGTTGCTGAACACTTGTTCGAGTGGCTACAGGAAAAAGCTTTGGACTAAAAACATATTAATCTTAAATAATACATTATGAGACTCATAAAAAAATTCTGTTTAATTGCCGTAATCGGGCTGCTTTCATCGTACTCCTTGATGGCTCAAAATGAAATTTTTCCGAAAGGGGAAAAAGCACCGAACGTTTATCATACCGGAGATGTTTGGCTAAATCACTTGGCTGATGCCGATGAAAACTTCGATTTTAATGTAGTACAGGCAACAATGGCAGCCGGTTCAAAATTGAATTGGCATCTTCATCCAAAGGGTCAACAATTATATATCACAAACGGAGTTGGCTATTACCAGGAAAAAGGAAAGGAAGTTCAGGTAGTAAAAAAAGGAGAGGTGATAAAATGTGAACCTGATGTGGAACACTGGCACGCTGCCACACCTGCAACCCCGGTTACTTATATCGCAATAAGTGGAAATGCACCTACCAAATGGACAGATACCATTACCGCTGAAACCTATAATGCTATTAAAGCTCCGGAATTGTCCAATAAAGATACAGAGCAAGATCTGATAGAACTTTCTAAAAAGAAATGGGAATGGATGGCCGATAAGAATGCCGATAAACTTGAAGACTTATTTCACGAGAAATCCCAATTCGTCCATATGGGTGGAAGCTGGGGGAAAGACCGCGAGGTCTCAATTATCCGTAGCGGGGGGATTCATTATAAGAAAGCAGATATTCATGAAGTTTCTGCTGATATTATTGGCAATACAGCTATTGTATCCAGCCGAATTACCTTATTGGCAGTGGTAGGTGGAAATGAAGTAACTAATCCTTTTATAGCCACCGAAGTGTATGTGAAAGAAGGTAAAGATTGGAAATTAGCAAACCTTTCTTTTGTAAAACAACTTTCTAGTCCTAATGAAGATTAAAAAAGCAGGGATGAAACTCCCTAAAGTAGTGTTGATATTATTTTTAGCAATATTCTGTATTAGTTCTTATGGCCAGGAAAAAAATGAGGACCAGGATGTTGAGGCCGATGAAATGATTATAAGGATTGCTAAAATTAAAGTATATGCTAACCATAGGGCTGAATACATTGCTATTCTTAACGAAGAGGCAGAAGCTTCAATTAAATTGGAACCGGGAGTAATATGTATTTATCCAATGTATCAAAAAGAAAATCCTAATGAGATAAGGTTACTGGAAATCTACGCTAATAAAAAGGCTTATCAATCACATTTAGAAACACCCCATTTTAAATCTTATAAAGAAAAAACGAAAAGTATGATTGATACCCTCGAATTAATTGATATGAAAGCTTTAGATAAAGAAACAATGCCTCTAATTTTTAATAAAATTAAAGATTAAGATTAATTCAAATTTTAATCTCAATTAAATATTGTAGTTAATGAACAAGAGTTTAGTTGTCATATTATCATTCCTAATTTTTGCAGTGGAAATGAATTGTGCTAATTCTCAGAAGAAAATATCTGTAGGTTCAGAGAAACCACTTATTGTATACCTGTCTCGAACCCAAAACACCAAAGTGGTGGCCGAGCTAATTCAGAATAAGGTTGGTGGAGAACTGGTAGCCCTTGAAAAAGAAAATCCCTACCCCAAAGATTATCAAAAAATCGTGGATCAGGTAGATCGTGAGAATGAAGAAGGATACCTACCTCCATTAAAAACAAAAATAGAAGATCTTGAAAGTTATGATACGATCTTTATAGGCTTTCCTACCTGGGATATGCAAATGCCACCACCAATGAAATCCTTTTTAACTGAAAATGATATGAGTGGAAAAACCATAATCCCATTTAACACCAATGCCGGATTCGGAGTAGGCCAGGGTTTTGAGCAATTGCGAGAGCTATGTCCTCAAAGTGATATTCTTGAAGGTTTTTCGGTAGAGGGAGGCTATGAAAAAAGAGGAGTATTCTTAGCCATTAAGGGAGAACGGGAAGAAGAAGTCTCAGATCACCTTGATACCTGGCTGCAAAAAATTGGACTACTATAAAAACCGTCCTGATAACTATTGAATCTTAAAATTTAAAAAGATGAACTATAATTTTAGAAGTATACTTTTTTGTTTGTTGATAGTAGTGCCTTTCACTATTTCAGCACAGTCGGAAAATGAAAAGTTAAGTCCTACTGAATATAGTATTGCCAGAATTTCTGCGGCTACAGCTACAGGAGATCTTGAAACTTTAGCAGATGCCTTGAACGAAGGTTTGGAAAATGGACTTAGCATTAATAAAATAAAAGAGGAACTTGTTCATCTGTATGCCTATACCGGTTTTCCCAGAAGTCTTAGGGCCATCAATACGTTAACCGAGGTTTTGGACGATAGAAAGGAAAAGGGAATTAAAGACGAAGTAGGGAAAGAGCCTATAGATTTAAAAGAAGGCAATAAATATGAAATAGGAAAGGAAGTTTTGGCCGAACTAACTGGAGTAGAAGACCGCCCAAAGGCTGGTTATGCTAAGACAGTTCCCATCATTGAAGTCTTTTTAAAGGAACACCTCTTTGCAGATATTTTTAAGCGAGGGGTATTGAGTTATAAAGAGCGGGAAATTGCTACCGTGGCTGCCCTTTTAAGTATGGGAGGTGCCGCACCTATGGCTACAGGTCATATTAAAATTAGTATGAGGCACGGAGTGACTAAACCGCAGATACTCCAGATTGTGGATATGATAGAAAACGAAATTGATGAAGAAACAGGTCTTGAAAGTAGAGAAGTTGTAGCAGCATTAATTTCCGGGAAACCTGCGGAAACGACACCCACAACTGATGACAATGAAAAAATATATCCACGAGGTGAAAAAATAGAAAATCCTGTATTTACCGGGAATGCTTGGGTTAATTTTTTAGTAACAGCCGATGAGGTAAATAAGAATTCTGTAGGTGTCGTAACCTTTGAACCCGGAGCCAGAACCTTTTGGCACCAGCATCCCAATGGACAGATAATACTTGCCCTTTCGGGAGAAGGATATTATCAGGAAAAGGGGAGTTCAAAAGTAATAATGAAAAAAGGAGATGTAGCTAAATGCCCGGCGGATACACCTCACTGGCACGGCGCTGGTCCGAATGACGAATTTGTGCAAATAGCCATTACCAGTAGGGTAGATGGTCCTACACAATGGGGTGATGAGGTTTCAGATTCCCAGTATAAGGAATAAAATGGGCAAGAAAAAAAGAATTAAAAATCCATCATAGGCCAACGAGGTTGATTTTAGGAACCAATCTTTGTTCATTGAAGTTTTTCGTCTTGAAATAACTTTTTAAAAATTATTCTGTTTGCAGGAAAAAGTATTCCGGCTTTCTAAACCTGGTTATAGCAAGAATTATATGGAATATTCATTTTTATTATTAATATTTTACTTGATAAGATGTTAAGTTATTTAATTTGAGAAATTTAATAAGTTGTAACTGAAAATAATCGCTTTTAGCATTTAAAACTGTAAAAATGGTAAGTATATCAGTAATTCGGGTTAATTGTGTCATCCAGTAATTAACCAACTTTGTAATATTCATAACCTTTAAAAAGATAAGAGATTAACGGAAATAGTTTTCTATTTGTTAATTTTAACAAGCTAAAAAGATTATTTTTTATACTTTAATAGCCCTTCAACTAAATATAGATAATTATGGCACAGTTCGATGTAAAAATTAACGGTAAGAAGCATTCGGTAGATGTAGATCCAGAAACTCCATTACTTTGGGTGCTGCGCGATAGTTTTAAATTGGTTGGCACAAAATATGGCTGTGGGATTGCACAGTGTGGTGCATGTACCGTCCACTTTAACGGTACTGCTGTACGCTCCTGCCAGGTTCCGATTTCAGCAGTAGAAGATAATGAAATAACAACCATAGAAGGCCTCTCCGAAAACGGCGATCACCCTGTTCAAAAAGCCTGGTTGGAGCACGATGTCCCGCAATGCGGATATTGCCAGGCTGGGCAGATTATGGCAGCTACGGCACTTTTAAAAAATAACCCCAGTCCCAGTGATGTAGAAATTGAAGAGGTAATGAATGGGAATATTTGCCGCTGCGGAACTTATAATCGAATTAAAGCCGCTATCAAATCAGCTTCCCAAACCGTATAATTAAAACCTGAAAAAATGAAGAAAGTAAAAACAGGAATGGGCAGAAGGTCATTCATCAAGAATGTATCACTTGTCGGAGGAGGATTATTGATCGGTTTTAACTGGCTGGCCTGTAAGCGAGCGGCTGAAGAAAACGGTGAGGAAGTTGCTATGCAAATGCCCGATGAGTGGTTTGAACTCAATGGTTATTTGAAGATAGGAGATAATGGTATTGTCACTATTTATTCTCCTAACCCCGAGATAGGACAAAATGTAAAAACAGCAATGCCAATGCTTGTTGCAGAAGAACTGGATGTTGACTGGAGCAATGTGATTGTAGAACAGGCACCGCTTAACCTTGATGTTTTTACACGTCAACTTGCCGGAGGTAGCCAATCTATTCGTCAGGGATGGGAGCCGCTAAGAATGGCAGGGGCCACCGCCAAACAAATGTTGTTGAGTGCAGCGGCAAAAAAGTGGGAAGTCCCCGTTTCTGAACTTTCTGTTGATAAAGGAATCATTAGTCATAAAGCTAGCGATAGGTCTATAGGTTATGGAGAAATTGCCAAAGCGGCTACAAAGATTGAAGTACCTAAAGAAATTGAACTGAAAGATAATAGTGATTTTAAGATTATCGGTACTTCCCGAAAAAATGTAGATGCTAAAAAAATAGTAACGGGAAAACCCTTATACGGGTTGGATAGCTATGAAGATGATATGCTTATTGCAATGATAGTTCAACCGCCGGCCTTCGGGATGGAGTTTAAATCTATGGATGCAACTAAAGCAAAAGAAATGCCCGGAATAAAAGATATTTTTACCATAGATACATATCCTGAAGATATGGAGCGGGAATGGAGTGATGTGGCTGCTTTTTCCAAATTGGTAGTAGTCGTGGGGGAATCAACCTGGCAGGTAATGCAGGCTAAAAAAGCTTTAAATGTGGAATGGGATTTAAAACCTGATTTAACACATCAGATGCAAATTCTGGAAAAATCTCCTGGAATGGAGGAAACAGGTGGCCTGGAGAATTCCGATATGCATACAGCCCTGATGAACGACGCCGGACCTGCGAAATCTGAAGTAGTTAGAAAAGATGGTGATCCCGAATCGGCTTTTAAGAATGCTGCCCGTGTTATTGAGCGTTCGTATTCCTGCCCATTCCTCGCGCACAATTGTATGGAACCGATGAACTTTTATGCCAATGTCACCGATGAAAAGGCAGAACTGTTGGGGCCAATCCAAACCCCTGAGTTTGCTGAGAAAAGTGTAAATAAACGATTAGGATTCGATCTCGATAAGATAGATGTTCAAATGACCCGCATGGGTGGGGGATTCGGCCGCCGACTTTATGGTAACTTTCTTGTGGAAGCTGCGGTAATTTCACAAAAAATGAAGAAGCCGATAAAATTAGTATATACCCGGGAAGACGACATGGCTAATGGAGTTTATCGTCCCGCTTACAGGGTTACCTACCGTGCTGCACTTGATGCGAACAATAATATTACCGCGTTTCATGTAAATGCCGGGGGGATTACCGAAAGTCCACTTTTTGCGAATCGTTTTCCGGCAGGAGCAATTGATAATTATTTGGCCGAGAGTTGGATGATAGATTCGAGTATCTCAACAGGAGCTTTCAGGGCACCGCGTTCTAATTTTATTGCCGGGGCAGAACAATCTTTTTTAGATGAACTTGCTGAGGAAGTTGGAAAAGATCCGATCCAGTTTCGTTTAGATATGCTAAAGCGCGCAGCGAACAATCCGGTGGGTGAAGAGAATGATTACGATCCGGCGCGATATGCCGGGGTTCTGGAACTTGTCAGGGATAAAGCCGGATGGAATAATAATAATTCTACTTCAAGTAAAGGTGTAGCTGCCTATTATTGCCATAATTCCTATGTTGCCCAGATTTTAGAAATGGATCTAAAAGATAACGAGCCGATCATCGATAAAGTAACCTGCGCCGTAGACTGTGGTATTGTGGTAAATCCGGATGCCGCCAAAAATATGGTGGAAGGTGGGACCATCGATGGGGTTGGACATGCTTTATACAGTGAGTTGTCATTTAAAGAGGGCAGAGTTCTACAAAATAATTTTGATTCCTACCGCCTAATTCGACATCAAGAAGCTCCAAAAAAGATCGATGTACATTTTGTAGAAAATGGTATAGATCCAACTGGACTCGGGGAGCCGCCTTTTCCACCGGTGCAGGGAGCCTTGGCCAATGCTCTCTATAAAGCTACCGGAAAAAGAATTTACAAGCAACCGTTTCTGCCGGAAATTAGTGCGGTTAGCAGGGAGTTAAAAACTTAATTGGTTGCAGTTGGCTCCCTATGAAAAATATTAAGCTCAAATATTGGGTAGAGAATGAAGGTGAAAAATTCTATGGTCCGGGACCAAATGAATTGGTAAAAAGGATTCAAAAAGAAGGATCCCTTTCCAAAGCAGCCGCGCAAATGAATATGTCCTACAAAAAGGCCTGGGATTTAATACAGAGATTAAATAGGCATTCTCCGGAACCCTGGGTAATTTTAAAAAAAGGTGGATCGCACGGTGGTGGGGCGGAAATTACCCCCTTTGCTTTAAGAGTTATACGGGAATACGAGGAATTGGAACAGAAGTTAAATGAGCTTC
Organism: Salegentibacter profundi; assembly: GCF_054121475.1. Taxonomy (NCBI): domain Bacteria; kingdom Pseudomonadati; phylum Bacteroidota; class Flavobacteriia; order Flavobacteriales; family Flavobacteriaceae; genus Salegentibacter; species Salegentibacter profundi. The sequence goes on along the minus strand of NZ_JBSYGG010000013.1, from coordinate 83,653 downwards.
TGGAGGAGGAAAATGACTTGCTAAAAATTTTAAAATAAAAATCGGTAATAGGGGATTTCAGGGATATTCCCTTCGGTTTAAAAACCGATATATACAGCAATACATATCGTTGATGTCACAAGATAAGACCATATACCTGGATTACAACGCAAGCACTCCGGTAGCTCAGGGAGTAGTTGATAAAATGCTGCCGTATTTTACTGAAAAATTCGGTAATGCCAGAAGTGACCATGTCTTTGGATGGGATAGCCAAGAAGCCGTTGAACATGCCAGGGAGCAAATAAGCGGATTGTTAAACTGCAGATCGACAGCACTAACATTTACTTCAGGGGCTACCGAAGCTGCCAATCTTGCCCTTTTCGGATTTTGTGAGAAGAATAAGGTAAAAGGTAAGCATATTATTACCTGTGAAACCGAACATAAAGCGATACTGGATCCTATACTAGCTTTAGAGAGAAAGGGTTTAGAGGTGACTTATCTCAAGGTGGATTCAGATGGGAATATTGATTTGGAAGATTTGGAAGATGCTATATCGCCTGAAACAATATTGGTTTCTCTGATGCTGGCAAATAATGAAACCGGACTCCTCCATCCTATGGCTGAAATTGAAAAGATTGTGCATTCAAAAGGGGTAAAATTAATGAGCGACATAACCCAGGCGGTAGGTAAGATTCCGGTGAATTTGGAAGAATTGAATTTAGATATGGCCATTTTCTCATCCCATAAGATTTATGGGCCCAAAGGTATCGGGGCGTTGTATGTAAATAAAAGGAATAAAGTAGCAATTGATCCATATGTTTTCGGGGGCGGCCAGGAAAAAGGATTGCGGCCTGGAACTTTAAATGTTCCCGGAATTGTAGGCTTTGGAAAAGCTGCTGAAATAGCTATTTCGAAAATGGTTGTGGAATCAAAAAGAATGATGAAATTAAAGAATAAACTAGAAGAAGCTCTGGAAAAAATAGATGGAGCTATTATTAATTGTAAGCATTCTAAGCGGCTTCCCAATACCACCAATATTTCTTTTAAAAATATCACCGGAAATATATTGTTAAGAAAATTAAAGCATTTAGCCGTTTCACGTGGTTCAGCATGTACTTCCAATCTTATCAAGCCTTCTCATGTTTTAAGGGCCATGGGCTTAAGCGATGAACTGGCTTTATCCTCAATAAGGATTAGCCTGGGAAGGGAAACAAGCGATCAGGATATTGAATTTGCTATCAATGAGATCGGAAAAGCGGTAAATAGTTTTAAAACTACGTCTGTATGAGAGAACTGGATGTCATAATTTCAAAATATGATTTGCTCAGAGAGAAGGCTGTGGAATGTGTTCTGGCTACCGTGGTTCATGTACAAGGTTCCTCGTACAGGAAAGCTGGTGCACGGATGCTAGTTGATGAATATGGAAATATCACGGGGGCAATCAGTGGCGGCTGCCTGGAGGGGGACGCCTTGCGCAAAGCGCTGCACGCCCAGTATAGACAAAAAAATAAACTGGTAACCTATGATACCAGCGATGAAGACGATGCCATTATCGGTGCACAACTGGGGTGCAACGGGATTATCCAGGTGCTATTTGAACCCATTGATTATTCTGATGATTTAAACCCGTGTGAACTTTTAAAAAAAGTGGCCAGACAAAATAGTCCTTTGGCAATTGTGGTGCAATTTAACCTGAACAAACAAAAAGAGCAGATTGGAACAAAATTGGTAATTACCGAAGATTTAAAAGCTTTTGGACAAAAACCAGAAAAGAGATTATTTAATTATATAGAAGAACAAGCCAGACTTACGCTAAATTATAATCATCCCCATTTTGCTGAATATCCAATAGGAGAAGAATTTACCCATATTTTTATTCAGAATTATCAGCCACCGTTGAAACTGATAATTATTGGCGCCGGGAATGATGCTCAAACTCTTGCTCAACAAGCAGATTTACTGGGTTGGGATGTAATAGTGACCGATGGAAGGCCAACCCACGCAAATAAAGACCGTTTTACTTCATCCTGCCAGGTGATCGTTGCCAAACCGGAAGAGACATTAGAAAATATTGAAATAGACCATCGCAGCTGCTTTGTACTGATGAGCCATAACTACAATTATGATTTGGCGGTTTTAAAGTTACTTTTTAAAGAAAGGGTTATCCCCTACGTTGGAATCCTGGGCCCATTAAAGAAATATCAGCGAATGCTCAAGGATTTAGAAGAAGAAAATTTTGATTTGGAAGATGAATATCTCAATAAAATATATGCACCGGTAGGATTGGAAATAGGTGCAGAAACCCCTGCAGAAATAGGCCTTTCTATCCTGGCTGAAATTCAAATGGTTTTAACAGGTAAAAGTGCTAAGCCGCTACGAGAGAAAGAGGCACCCATTCATGACAAAAAGCTTAATCATTTTACAAAGGTTCCGATATGATGGGAATGGCAAAAATAGGCGTTGTTGTTTTGGCAGCAGGGGCTTCCCGAAGACTTGGTTTCCCAAAACAACTGGTGGAGTTTAAAGGTAAACCTTTGCTACAGCATAGTATGGATGTAGCGGAATTACTTGAATTCGATTGCAGGATTTTAATGTTGGGTTCAAATTCAGAGAAAATTAAAAAGGGACTGGACATCGGGAACTTTGCAATTATCATTAATGAAGAATGGGAACTTGGGATGGGTACGAGCATAAGCAAAGGGGTTGCCGCTGCCCTAAACGCTAATAGTGATCTGGAACATATTTTAATATTACTTTCAGATCAGCCATTTGTTACCAAAGAAAAAATTCAGGAATTAATTCGGATGCATTTAGATAGTAAAAAGCCTGCGGCATTTTCAGAATATGCCGGGGAGGTCGGAGTGCCTGCTATGTTTTCACAGGAAACTTTTTCGGATTTAATGGCGCTAAAAAAAGACCAGGGAGCTAAAAAACTAATACTGGAAGAAAAAATAAGCTTTGAAACCTTAAAGTTTGAAGGAGGAAATTTTGACGTGGATACTGCTGAAGATGTGGAACTATTAAAACGGATGGAATGAAAATCACAATAAAATATTTTGGAATGCTTGCCGAAATCGCGGGTAAAAAGGAAGAAATCCTGGAAGTGAATGAAGGAATTTCTGCCGGGGAGTTGAAAGCCCGACAAATCAACACTTACCAGATTGCTGATCCGGAATCGGTACAGTTAGCCGTAAACCAGGATTTGAATATGGAAATTGAACTAAATGAAGGGGATGAGGTGGCATTTTTACCGCCCTTTGCAGGAGGATGATGAGATACGATAGACAAATAAAGTTAGATGAAGTAGGTCTTTCAGGACAGAAAAAACTGACGAATTTCAGCGTTTTGATCGTTGGAGTTGGCGGACTTGGTTGTCCCGCGGCTCAATATCTCGTAGGTGCAGGAGTTGGGCGAATCGGTCTTATTGATCACGACCGGGTTTCGCTTTCCAACCTTCATAGGCAGGTACTGTTTGATGAAGGTGATGTAGGGAGATCCAAAGTCGCTGTAGCCAGGGAAAAACTTAAAAAACTGAATTCCGAAGTTGAAATTGAAAATTACCAGGAAGCCTTGACTATGGATAATGTCGAAGGTCTTTTTCAGCAATATGATCTTATTTTAGACGGGACCGATAATTTTGAAACGAAATACCTAATCAACGATGCCTGTATTTTAGCGGAAAAACCCTGGGTTTATGCTTCAATTTATAAAAATGAGGGTCAGCTTTCGGTTTTTAATTATAAAAATGGGCCTTCCTACCGCTGTCTTTTTCCTAAAACCACCAGGCTAAATGTGAGCTGTGAGGCAACCGGTGTTTTGGGGGTTACGCCGGGAATATTGGGAATGTTGCAGGCCACCGAAACCCTTAAAATCATTCTTGAAACCGGTAATGTGCTTTCCGGAAAACTAAAACTTATAAATATCCTTTCAGGAACCGGGGAGGTAATGAATATTCAGCAACGACCGGAGGAGATCGAAAAGATCAGAAACAACGGGATTATCCCCGTGAAAATAGAATGTGAACTTAAGGATAAATCAAAAACCTTCCTTGATATTCGTGAGGTTTTTGAACAACCAAAAGTAGCTGCAGAAAATGTAATTCAAATCCCACTGAGCAAGCTTGATGAACGTATTTGGGAAATTCCCAGGGAAGAAGAGGTGCTGGTTTTTTGCCAGGCGGGTAAGCGCAGTAAAAAGCTTGTGGATTTGCTTAAAGCTGAATACGGCTTTGAAAATTTAAATAATGTTGAAGGAGGTATAAAAACTATAATTGATGGATAAGAAAAAACCAAAAAAAGTATTTATGCAGGGCGCAATTCCGCCGGAAAAGATCGCCAAATCGATCGCAAACCATCAGTCAAAGACCAATATCGGGGCGCACAGCATTTTCCTGGGACAGGTTCGTGCCGATGAAATTGATGGTAAAACTGTGAGAGCGATAGATTATTCGGCTTACCAGGAAATGGCCGAGCAGGTATTTCACGAAATAAGAGAGGAGGCATTTTCAAAGTTCAATATTACCTGCGCCCATATTTACCATAGCCTTGGCCAAGTGAAAACCGGCGAATTATGCCTGTTTGTATTTACTTCCTCAGCGCATAGAAAAATTGCTATAGAGGCCTGCAACTATTTTGTCGAAGAAATAAAGGCAAAAGTGCCAATTTTCGGAAAAGAGATTTTCGAAGATCAAACTCATCAATGGAAAGTGAATACATAAATGGTTGATATTACCCATAAAATAACAACGCTTAGGGAAGCTACTGCAATTGCTGTGGTTAAAACTTCCAGTGAAGAAACGATAAAGAGGCTTCAGGAAAATTCCGTGCCCAAGGGCAATGTTTTTGAAATGGCTAAAGCCGCAGGGTTACTGGGGGTGAAAAAGACTCCCGAATTACTACCCGATTGTCATCCCCTACCCATCGAATATACCGGGATTGATTATCAAATTAACGGTCTGGAGATTCAAATTTCAGTGACAGTAAAAACGATCTACAAAACCGGGGTGGAAGTGGAAGCTATGCACGGGGCAAGTATCGTAGCCCTTACGATCTACGATATGCTGAAACCAATTGATAAAAATGTGGAAATTGGAACTATTAAACTTCAGCAGAAAAAAGGCGGAAAATCTTCATTTCAAGTGAATTCAGAAGGACTCACGGCTACAGTGGTGGTTTGTTCCGATACTATTTCAGCCGGAAAAGGAGAGGATAAAGCCGGAAAAGCTATTGTAACAAAAATGAAAGAAATTGGAATAACTTCTGAAATCTTCATTATTCCTGATGAAGCCCAGCAGATTACATCGGCTTTACTTAAAGCAAATTCAGACCTGGTGATATTAACAGGAGGTACCGGAGTAGGGCCGCGAGATGTGACCCCGCAAACCATATCGGCGCTGTTGGATATCAGGCTAAAAGGTGTAGAAGAACAAATGAGAAATTACGGGCAACAGCGAATGCCGTATGCGATGTTGTCCCGTTCAGTGGCAGGAATAAAAGATGGGAAACTGGTACTGGCCCTACCTGGGTCAACTAAGGGAGTGAAAGAGAGCATAGATGCAATATTTCCGCACGTGTTACACGTGTATAAAGTAATTGAGGGAAAAAGACATGAGTGAAGCGAGAAAACAAATAGTAGACAATTTTGGAAGACCACATTCTTACCTGAGAATTTCACTAACCGATAGGTGTAATTTAAGGTGTTTCTACTGTATGCCTGAGGATGGGGTTGAACTTATCGAGAAACCGAATATTATGAGCCTGGAAGAAATTATTGAGTTATCCAGGACATTTCGGGATCTTGGGGTAGATACCATTCGACTTACCGGCGGGGAACCTTTGGTAAGAAAGAATTTTGGCTACCTCGTTGAGGAACTGGCAAAACTCGGAGTGACTTTAAAAATCACCAGCAATGGGATAACTTTGGATAAATACCTGGAGCTGTTTCAAAAGATCGGGCTTCGAAAGATCAATTTAAGCCTGGATACCCTGGATAAGGCCAAATCGGTATTTATCACCAAGCGCGACTATTTTGAGCGCATTATGAGGAACCTGGAAAAAGCCCTGGAGATGGATATGGATGTTAAACTCAACATTGTCTTAATCAAAGGGGTAAACGACAACGAGATCAATGATTTTATTGCCCTTACTAAACATAAGGACCTAACCGTTAAGTTTATTGAATTTATGCCTTTTAAAGGCAATAAATGGGACTGGAGCAAAGGGGTTGGAAAACAGGAAATCCTCGATACGATTTCCGAGCGGTTTGGAACTATTGAGGAACTAAAGAATCCTCGACATAGTACCTCTTCCAATTTTAAAGTGGATGGCCATACCGGAAGTTTTGCTATTGTAAGTACTATTACCAGTCCTTTCTGCGAAGATTGTAACAGGATTCGGGTGACCGCCGATGGAAAAATGATGAATTGCCTTTTTGCCAGTTCTGATACCGATTTGCTGACACCAATGCGAAACGGGGAGCCAATGAATGACATAATAATGAACGCCATAAAAACCAAGAAATATTCCCGGGATGGGATGGATGTAAAAATGGATGCCGATCATTATGAGAAAAACAGGTCGATGATTTCAATAGGAGGCTAATGGTACAAATAGAAGAAGCTTTAAAAATTATTCGCGATCAACAAGTTCAAGTTAAAACTGAAATAAGAGCGTTGAGTGAATGCCTGGGGTATTCACTTTCTAAAGAAATCTCAGCCCCTTTTGATATACCTGCCTTTGACAATTCGGCTATGGATGGTTATGCCCTCTGTGGGATTTCAAGAGAATATAAAATTATAGGAGAAGTAGCAGCTGGGGATGAAATCCAAATTAGTTTAAAGGAAGGGGAAGCGGTACGAATTTTTACCGGGGCACAAATTCCCAAAAATACCACGGCAGTGATGATGCAGGAGAAAACAAAAGTTTCCGGCCATAAACTTTCTCTTGAACAGCCTCCGAAACAGGGGCAGAGTATCAGAAAAAAAGGGGAGGAACTGAAGAAGGGTGATATTGTTTTTCAAAAAGGATACACGATCACCCCGGCAGGAATTGGAATGATAGGCAGTTTGGGATTTGATAAGGTTGAAGTATTTAAAAAGCCAGGCATTGATTTGATTACTACCGGGAACGAACTGGTTAAACCCGGAACACAGAAAAAAGAAGGGCAAATTTATGAATCCAACAGTTATGCATTGCACTCAGCCTGTGAAGATTTTGGGTTTAGCTGTAAGGAAAAAAAACAAATTCAGGATGATTTTAAAGCTATTAAAAGCGGCATAAAAGATTCCCTTGATACTGCTGATATTTTGATTCTTTCCGGCGGCATATCGGTGGGGGATTATGATTTTGTAAAACAGGCGCTGGAAGAGAACGGGGTGCAGGAACAATTCTATAAAGTCTTTCAGAAACCGGGTAAACCTCTTTACTTTGGAAGAAAAGAGAATAAATTTGTATTTGCTCTACCGGGCAATCCCGCTTCTTCATTAAGCTGTTTTTATATTTATGTATTGCCATTACTTTATAAGTTGAGCGGATCTGTAAAAAAGGGGTTAGATCGTTTGAATCTTCCTATTGCCAAAGATTTTGAAAACAAATCTAGCCGGCCATCCTTCTTAAAGGCAAATATTCGGAATGGATTGGTTGAAGTATTAGACGGGCAGGGCTCGTCTATGATAAAATCTATGGCACTTGGAAATGCTTTGGTGTTTATAGACGCCATTACTTCGGTTAAAAAGGGAGATGATGTAGATTGTTACGTAATTTCCTGATATGCTTTTAGAATATCTCCCATTTATTTTCTTTTTTATCGCATTATTTTATAGTTCAGTAGGATTTGGCGGCGGGTCCAGTTACCTGGCAATCCTTAGTCTGGTTTTAGCCGATTTTTATGAAATACGGTCTACTGCATTGGTGCTCAACATTTTTGTTGTGACTATTGGTACACTGGTTTTTATCAAAAATGATGTGCTGAAATTAAAATTAATATGGCCGTTTTTTGTTTTGAGTATTCCATTGGCCTACCTGGGTGCAGTAATTAAATTATCACAAACTACGTTTTTTCTTATCCTTGGAGGCGCCTTGGTGATGGCCGGTATTTTTATGATTTTAAAATTTCTGCAAAACAAAACACAGACTCAAGAATTTTCCAATCCTAAAAAAATTTTTCTTGGCGGGAGTATAGGCCTACTTTCAGGAATATCCGGGATAGGAGGAGGAATTTTTTTGTCTCCAGTATTAAACCTTTTGAACTGGGCAAATCCCCGTATCATTGCATCGCTAGCTTCTGTTTTTATTCTGGTTAACTCCTTAGCCGGACTTATAGGGCTTAATATGGCCGGAACATTTCACGTAAATTATAACCTCATAGTTAAATTGATTATTGCAGTTGTTCTTGGTGGAAGCCTAGGTTCTTATCTTTCTAATAAAAGATTTAACCTGAAATTTCTGGGATTTCTTACGGCGATGCTCGTATTATATGTAGGGCTGCGGTTGGTTTTATCCCACGGATTTGATATTCATATTTAAAAGATTAGGAATTTGCTAATTCTAACTCACCTCCTGGAATTAACAGACAGCAGTGACTTTCTAAATTTTTTTGAAAAGGATTTAGTACTCTCCATAATGATATTTATCATTTTCTACGATCATAATTGGATGTAAATTAGATATATATATTAAGTTATGAGTGTGTTAAACAAGACGACCAGGATAATCTATTGGTTATTGATCATCTTATCCTTTTTCGTGGGATATCTTGTGTATCTTATAATGCCTGATTACAGCGACTTAAAATTTTTAATACTTTTTTCTGGATTACCATTTTGGTTCTTTGTGACCGGCCTTTTTGGTTTGATGTGGCCCATGATAAAGCCCAAAGGAGAATCAAACTATATTATTCATGCTTTAGTAATAGGGGTAATCTTTTTCTTGTTGTTTATTATTCACACTTGGTTAATATTACCTTTCCTCTGTCCTGGATTTAAAGACTGTTTATTATCCTAGTGATCAATAGTTATAGAGTAAGAAATCCAATATTTAAATTATTTATGAAAATTAACTTGTTAATTGCTGTATAAATAAACTTCATTTTCTAATGTTCTACAAATATTAATTTAATTCAGACAGGAAGCTTGCCTTTAAGCTTTATTGTATAAATATCGTTTGGGGATAGGATACTTTTCGCGCCTGAATTATCAATTGATCTTTTCTGGAAACAAAGTCAAACAATAGTTAAAAAATTGTAATTCAGTAATTTAGGGGAATTTCACCCTTTTCTTGTTGGTGTTGAATACTTTACTTTTAAAGAGCTTGAATTTGTTATCACTAAAGTTCTTTATTATGAAAAATTTTTTTCGAAGTTTCGCAGCCCCTCTTGTAGTAATTACTTTTCTCTTTATAGGTTGTAGTAGCGATGATGATTCGTTACCATTTATTGATGAAGAGGAATTTTTGACTGCCAAAATAGATGGTGTGGATTTAATTGTTCCAGATTTTGAAGGAACAATATCTTGCAAGAAATTTGTTACGCACGCCGGGAGTGTTGATGTTTTGTTTAGGTTTGAATCGTCCTCCGGGGAAGGTATAGAATTTAAACTTTCAAATTATTTAGGGAACCACTCCTATTCTTTGGGGCACAATAACTTTCCAGGTAGTTGGATAAAGTATAGAAAGGATCAGGGAGAATGGTTTAATATTAAAGGTAATTCTCATGACCTGATTGAGATATTAGAAGATGATGGCAATTACCTTACCGGAAAATTCGCTTTTCAGGGTCATAATGGTATAGATCTTTCGAGAAAACTAATTTCTGATGGAAATTTTAAAGTGAAAATCGGATTTTAGCCTCACCTAAAAATTGGTTAATCAGTAGCTTTTTAAAAGATAGAAGTTAACAAAATCCTATTTTTTACTTTTAGAAGTATAAAGGGGATTTAATATTGTCGCTTTTCTGAATGAGAACACCTAAATTGGAGAAGAAATATGCAAAAATTCTTCTATGAGCAATTCATTACAAGATAAAATTTCTATTCAATTGCCGATTAAAATCGGGTTTAAGGTCCTTGACGAGGCCCTGAGGAATAAAATAGTTGGTAAAAATATTGAAACAGAGGGAAAAGACGGAGAGCTTTCTACTTATGCAACTATTCTGGACGCTGGCCTGATGAAAAGTGATAAAGTAGGCTTTCATCTTATACTTGATATTAAATTCAAAACCCTTACCTCACTTTTCAAAAATAAAGAGGGTCGGCTATTCCTTTACCTGGTAACTGAATTTGATCCTGATGATCAGGAGCTATATGTTAAGGATTATAAATTAGAAGGGAAAAGTAATAATTGGCTGATGGATAAAGGACTGCAGACTGTGATCAATACTTTTATCTATGAAAAGCTTAAAGAAAAAATGAAGCTAGATTTTTCTCCACACATAGAAAAGCAGCTAAAAAAGATAAATAAGAAGCTGGAGGAACATATAAACCCCTCAGAAGAAATCAGTCTTTCTGGCTATCTTGAAAACTTTAAAATTGTGGATATTATACCAGGAGAAAGTCTTTTTCTCATTTCTGTAAAAGTCGAGGGCTTTGCTATAGCAGAACTGATTAAGATTCCTACTGATTATGTGTAGGCTAAAGAAACAGGCCGAATTTTAGTTCGGCCTGTATAAAATTTTTACTCTTCTCGTATTCCGGGAATTCGCTCGTCAATATACTTTAATGGTTCATCACGCATCAGGTCAAATAATTCTAGTACTCTGCGCATAAGTTGCTCCTCTTCCATCTGTTCATTTACGAACCATTGAAGAAAATATTCAGTGGTGAAATCATTGAGTTTTCTGCATTTCTGAACAAGGTTATGGATGCTTTTTGTAATATCTATTTCCTGATCAAGTGCGGCTTCGAAAATTTCCTCCAGAGAATTAAAATCGTGCATCACACTTTTAACTTCAGGGGCATAGGCCGTCCCACCATTATCGTTAATAAATTTAAATATTTTCAGCATATGTTCTCGTTCCTCAGATGACTGCTCATAAAAGAATTCAGCGCTGTTCACCAATCCATTATGGTCACACCAGGAGGCCATTGCAAGGTACGCAGAGGAGGAAATAGCTTCCTTTTCTATTTGCTTATTAAGCATATCCATGGTCTCTACATTTATGCTTAACTTCTGTCTTACTATATCTTTCATTATTCTTTTTTTTTAAAATTAGCCAAAAAGGTTTTAAGCACCTAATTTTCAGAAGAATTTAGAAAGAGTCTAAACCTAAAAAAGGATTAAACTTCTGCAGAAAGAAGAGAATTAAGTTCCAACATTGCAAAAGTTCCCTTTAGAAGATCTTTAAGGGCTATGCACTGGAAGGTGTCAAAAATGAGAATGTGAGACCGGTTACATAGAACAAAGATTTCGATTCCATGTGCATTTTTTCCGTTGAAATGTGCATCAAGGTCTATATTTTTAACCTGTTCCCGTAATGCAAGTAATTGGCAAAAACTAAGTTTAACCAGTTTATCCCCAAAATCAATATGAAATGCCCGCGAACGATCGCATTGAAAAGAAGTGAAATTATGGGCCTTATAAAGTGTGTTCATTCGGGCCCAAAATTAAACCTTATTTAGAATTATTCCAAATATTAGATCTTAATTTGCCGTTTTATTTGTTGATTCAATGAAATGAAGGTTTCTGTTCTGGAAACCCCTTCAATAGCCTGTATATCTTTATTAAGAACCTGCATTAGGTGTTCATTGTCCCTACAAAGAATTTTTAGAAATATTGACCAGTTTCCTGTGGTATAATGACATTCAATAACCTCCGGAATTTCGTTGAGTTTTTTCACAGCCTGAGGATTGCTGACGGCCTTATCTAAGAAAACCCCCACAAATGCCATGGTTCTGAATCCCAGTACGCGGGGGTCTACAATAAGTTTAGATCCTTCTATCAATCCACTTTTTTCGAGTTTTCGTAAACGTTGGTGCACAGCTGCACCTGTAATTCCTATGCTTCTAGCGATTTCAAGGATAGGCTTTTTGGCATCTTCCATTAAATGATTCAAAATTGTTTTATCGATACCATCTACAACAACATTTTCGTTTACTACTTTCATTAACGTGATTTTTGAAAAAGCTAAAATAACTATTAATTACCTACTTCTCCAAAGGGGTTATATCCCAGGTAGTCAGATTCTTTCTCCTTGAAAACAATATCATGCTTTTCAAGTTCATTTAAAATAGGTTCATATACTTCTCTTTTAATTGGTAATTGTACCCCAGGAGATTTAATCTCTCCATTTAGGATCTTGATTGTTGCAATGGCTACGGGCAAACCTACCGTTTTTGCCATGGCAGTTTCAGTCTGATTCTTACCGATATGTACCATAGTAGAATCTATTTGTCTTTTTTTGCCGTTTAATTCAAAACCAAACTTATGATACATCACAATCATATCTTTGTCATCCGGGGCAAGGGACCACTTTTCCATCAGTATTTTCTGAAGAGCCTGGGCAGGTGTGGCATTTTTTAATCCTATTTTCTTTTTATCATTAAAAATATCGAGTTCCAATAATTTTTCCCACATAAGGTCATCCTGGTCTATTTTTAGATTGTGCCTAAGTTTAAGCTCAACAGAATCAGTAGGGGAATAAGGTAAAAAAGAGTTTACAAAATCTCGATAAGTCATATTCTCTGAATCACTCATTTCAAAGCTATCATCGGTCATACCCAATTGTACAAACATATTCCAGGCACGACTGAACCCCACTCGCCTTATGGTACCGCGATAAAGTGTTAGAATATCTTCAAGACCATATATACTCATATAATCCAGGGAATTCCTGTTGGCATAACCTTCGAATTTTCCATAATCATCGATGTGAAGAAGTTCTGTTCTACGAAATAATCTATGGTATGGGATATATTTAAATTTACCTTCCTGAATAAACTCAGCAACACCACCCTGTCCGGCTACAACAACATTTCTAGGGTTCCAGGTGAATTTGTAATTCCAGAGGTTGGTATCGCTTTCAGGGGCCACAAGTCCTCCTGTAAAAGATTCAAACATCAGCATTTTGCCACCTTTATCTCTTATTCGGTCTATAACCTGCATAGCGCTCATATGATCAATACCGGGGTCAACACCAATTTCATTCATAAAGACTAAATTGTGTGCTTTAACTTCCTTGTCAAGAGCTTTCATCTCTTTGCTAATATAGGAAGCAGTAACCATATTCTTTCTGAACTTAAGGCAGTCCCGGGCAACTTCTATATGAAATCGTGCCGGTAGCATTGAAATAACAATATCTGCCTTTTTTATAGCAGGTTCCCGACTTTCAGATGCAAAAACATCCAGGGCGAGAGCCTCACAGCGTTTATGATTTTGGGTGGCTTTTTGAGCAGTTTCCAGATTCAGATCTCCAATTCTTAGAAAAAGATCTTCCGTTTCTGCATTTTTCAGCAGGTGGTTGATTAGGACGGAAGTAGATTTTCCCGCACCAATTATTAAAATTTCTCGCATAAAATAAGTTAATTTTGTGTAGTCTAACGAATGTATTAAATCTTTACTTCATAAAAAATTAATGGATGAATAAGCAATTTTTAGTTGCAGGAAGTGTTTTTGGTCTTTTAGGAGTAATTATAGGTGCTTTTGCCACACATGGTTTAAGCCCACTTTTGGATGAGGCTTCCCTTAGGTCCTTTGAAACCGGTGTTAAATATCAGATATACCATGCCCTTTTACTTTTAATAATTGGTGGGTTTAAAGTTTCTGGTCTAAAAAAGTTAAAAATCATATTTTATCTTCTGGTTACGGGGCTGATATTTTTCTCTGGCTCTATTTATTTACTTGCCACCAATGACCTCACAGCCTTTGACTTTAGAAGCATTGCTTTGATTACCCCTATAGGCGGAACTTTGCTTATACTCGCTTGGCTTATTTTAGGGCTAAAATTTATTTCGTTAAAAAATGAATAAAATGGTAGAGCGAACTCCTTTTTCTGCATAAGATTTATAATTTTGTACGCCTAAACAAACCACACACTTATTAATTTATGTTCGCAAACACCCAAATTACGAAAACGATTTCGTTAGAGGAGTACGGGATCAAAGACGCAACACTTCACTACCAATTAAGTCCGAAGGAACTACATCAAATTACAATTGAGAAGGGACAGGGCATAGAAGCCAGTTCAGGAGCCTTAGCGGTGAATACCGGGAAATTTACCGGTCGCTCTCCAAAGGATCGATTTATTGTAAGAGATGAACTTACTAAGGATGAAGTTTGGTGGGGGGATATTAATATTCCCTTTGAACCAGAAAAGTTTGACCAACTTTATAACAAGGTCACAGAATACCTCTCGGGAAAAGAAATCTTTGCCAGAGACGCATATGCCTGCGCCGAGGAAAAATACAGGTTGAATATTAGGGTTATCAATGAGTATCCCTGGTCCAACATGTTTGCCTATAATATGTTTCTAAGGCCCGAAGAAGAGGAGCTAAAAAACTTCAAAGAAGATTGGCTTATTCTTAATGCACCTGGGTTTAAAGCCAACCCTGAGGTAGATGGTACCCGAGCAGAGAATTTTGCGATACTCAATTTCAGTAAAAAAATTGCTTTAATTGGAGGGACAGGCTATACCGGAGAAATCAAAAAGGGGATTTTCTCAGCACTCAATTTTATTCTGCCTGTAAATAAGAATACTTTGCCTATGCACTGTTCGGCGAATGTTGGCGATGATAACGAGACCGCTATTTTCTTTGGGTTATCAGGAACAGGTAAAACCACACTTTCTGCAGACCCACAAAGAAAACTCATTGGCGATGATGAACACGGCTGGACTCCGGAACATACCATTTTTAATTTTGAAGGTGGATGTTATGCAAAAGTTATTAATCTTACCCGGGAACAGGAACCGGATATTTTTAATGCAATTAAACCGGGTGCTATTCTTGAGAATGTTATCCTAGATGAAAATGGAGAAGTTGATTTTGAGGATACTTCAATCACTCAAAATACCAGAGTGAGTTATCCAATTGATCACATTAACCATATAAAAAAACCATCCGTAGGTAAAAATCCGAAGAATATATTCTTCCTAACTGCAGATGCCTTTGGTGTCTTACCTCCTATAAGTAGATTAAACCCTGGCCAGGCAGCCTATCATTTTATTAGTGGATACACTGCAAAGGTAGCAGGTACCGAAGCGGGAATTGAGGAGCCTGTGCCAAATTTTTCGGCTTGTTTTGGGGCCCCATTTATGCCCCTCCATCCTACTCGTTATGCAGAAATGTTGAGTAAAAAGATGAAAGAGGAGAAGGTTCATGTTTGGCTTGTTAATACGGGCTGGACCGGTGGACCGTATGGTACGGGCCATCGTATGAAACTGCAGTATACCAGGGCTATGATAAGTGCAGCACTAGAAGGGAAACTCGAGGAAGTCAAATATAATAATCATGAAATTTTCGGTTTAAATATGCCAGTATGCTGTGAGGGAGTTCCGGCAGAGGTGCTTAACCCTCGAAATACCTGGAATGATAAAGAGGAGTATGATAAGAAAGCTAAGGAATTGGCCGCATCATTTAAATCGAACTTTAAAAAATATGAGGAAAACGCCAATTCTGAGATAATCTCAGGAGGGCCAGTATCTTGATTTTTAATTAGTTAATTGGATTGAGAAGATCCGGTGCTGTATTGGCACCGGATTTTTTATATGCCGTTAAATCTAAGCGTGTTTTTTATTTGCCTCATTAATATATTTTTGAAGCGCCATAGTCATGGAAGGCGTTTCTGGTGTCGGAGCTTTGATATTTACCGTGAGCCCATGATCTTTAGCGGCTTTAATGGTCGTATTCCCAAAAACGGCAATCCGAGTGTCGTTTTGTTGAAAGTCAGGAAAATTCTCAAACAGCGATTTAATGCCACTGGGGCTAAAAAACACCAGGATATCATAAGTAACATCCCGCAAATGAGAAAGATCACTCACTACTGTTTTATAAAATGTAGCCTGTTTCCATTCGACTCCGAGCTTATTAAGAGTCTTGGGTACATCCGGTTTTAGCATATCTGAAGAAGGCAGAAGAAACTTCTCATTTTTATATTTCTTGATGAGGGGGGAAAGGTCTGCAAATGTTCTTTTCCCCACATAGATCTTCCGTTTGCGATATACTACATATTTTTGAAGATAGTAAGCAACTGCCTCACTCAAACAAAAGTATTTTAAGGTGTCTGGTACCTTGAATCGCATTTCCTCAGCAATTCTGAAAAAGTGATCTACAGCGTTACGGCTGGTAAGGATTATTGCTGTATACTTGGTTAAATCAACTTTTTGTTGTCTTACCTCTTTGGAAGGAACCCCCTCAACATGGATAAAGGGTATGAAATCAATTTTTACTCGCTGTTTTTCCTCAAGCTCAAAATAAGGTGAATTCTCTATCTTAGGTTCTGGCTGGGAAACCAAAATTGTTTTCACTTTCATATATCAATACTTTAATTTGATCCTGGTTAAATTGTAATAAGCTTATACAAAATAATATAAGGAGCAATTTCGAGAGCGCAAAGGTACAAAATAAAATAGAACCAATTAGTGCTAATGAGGTTTTGATTTTGTTTATAGATCGTGGTCAAGCTTATAATGTTAGTAAGGATGACCAGGGAAAGGATTATATATAAAACATCAGCGGTAGGGGGGAAAGCATAAAAAAATACCAATAAAGGAATAAATAAAAGAAGAGCAATAAAATTACGGTATGCCAGTTTCTGATAGAGATAATAATCCATTATCTTATCCAGGTTAAAAATATTGGCAATAATTTTTTCTACTCCAAATTTTAGTAGAATAAAGCTAGCATAGCCAGTTGCAATCCTAACAAAAAGGATGCTGGGGCTGGTATTCTGAGTGCCTGGCCAAAGAAGTTGGAAAAGAAGAAATAAGAATAAGGATACCGATAAAATATTCACCAAAAACATTAAAATGTTAAAAGGATGAAAAGCCTTATACTCTTTTCCTCTAAACACCATAAATTTGTTCGAAGTTATTAGGGATATAAAATCTTCAAATCGCTGTGGATATACGGATTTGACAAGGCTTAGAAGGATAAATGCACCCAGGAGAATAAGGCTTACCCAGTCTAAAGATTCTACATGTCGTTCAATTGCCTGCAAATGGAATTTTTTACAAATGTAAAATTTTGAAGGTAACCCGGAGATTATAACACTGAAGAAATGAAGATTTAAAATGCATACATTTGTGCAAAAAAAATCGGAATGGTAAAGGGGATTATCATTATACCCACTTACAACGAGATTGAAAATATCGAACGACTTGTTAGAAATGTTTTCTCTCAGAAGCGCAGATTTGATATCCTGGTGGTCGATGATAATTCACCGGATGGTACCGCTGACAGAGTAAGGACTCTTCAAGCAGAGTACCACGATCGTTTGCACCTCAGGGAGCGAAGCGGGAAACTTGGATTGGGGACAGCTTATATTCATGGGTTCAAATGGGCATTGAATAAGGACTATGATTATATTTTTGAGATGGACGCCGATTTTTCCCATAATCCTAATGATTTAATTAGATTGTATAATGCCTGTAAGCGTGGAGGGGCTGATGTGGCCGTTGGATCGCGCTATGCAACCGGGGTAAATGTTATTAACTGGCCTATGAATCGTGTGCTTCTTTCTTGGCTGGCTTCAAAATATGTGAGGTTAATCACCAGGATGAATATTCATGATACCACGGCGGGATTTGTATGTTATAGTAGAAAGGTATTGGAGACCATCAATTTGGATCGAATTCAGTTTGTAGGATATGCCTTTCAGATAGAAATGAAGTTTAAAGCGTATTTGCTTGGGTTCAAGATTACAGAGGTCCCTGTAATCTTTACCGATAGAACACAAGGGACTTCTAAGATGAGTGGAGGAATTATTTCTGAAGCCGTATTTGGGGTAATAATTATGAAATTAAAAAGTCTTTTCAAAAAGGATAAATTGTAATGAAAAAGGTTTTAATCAAGAATGCTCGTATTGTTAATGAAGGGAAAATAAGGGAAGCCGATGTTTTTATTGAAGCTGGAATAATTGTAGAAATTGGGGAAAGCATAAGTCCTAAATCCCCCGATGTCAATATTTTTGATGCCGAGGGAACTTATTTACTTCCGGGAATTATTGATGATCAGGTACATTTTAGGGAGCCAGGCCTTACCCATAAGGATACAATTGAATCAGGGTCAAAAGCCGCAGTAGCCGGTGGTATTACTTCCTTTTTTGAAATGCCAAATACCCTTCCACAAACTACTACCATTGAACATCTGGAAGAAAAATTCAAGTTAGCCGCAGAAAGTTCATACGCCAATTATTCGTTTATGTTTGGCGGTACCAATGACAATCTCGAGGAGATACTTAAAGTTGATCCTAAAACTACGGCCGCCCTGAAACTTTTTTTAGGATCATCTACCGGAAATATGCTGGTTGATAATGAAAAAATTCTAGAAGAGATTTTTTCTAAATCGCCTTTATTAATTGCGGTTCATTGCGAGGATGAAGAAACAATTCAAAAAAATCTGCAGGAATGTATAGAGCGCTATGGCGATGATATACCTATAGAATTACACCCAAAGATCCGAAGCGAAGAAGCTTGTTACCTTTCTTCTTCCAGAGCAGTTGCCCTTGCCAAAAAAACCGGAGCCAGATTGCATGTTTTTCATCTTTCTACCGGAAAGGAAATTGGACTTTTCAGTAATAAAAAAGCACTAAAGGATAAAAAAATAACTGCTGAAGTTTGTATTCATCATTTATGGTTTAACGACTCGGATTACGCAAAGAAGGGGACATTTATTAAATGGAACCCTGCCGTGAAAACAAAAGAAGACCAGGAAGCCTTACTTAAAGGACTTTTGGAGGATTATATAGATGTAGTGGCAACGGATCATGCCCCTCATACCAGAGAAGAAAAGAAAAATCCATATACAAAAGCGCCAAGTGGAGGACCTTTAGTGCAACATGCACTACCTGCAATGCTTCAGCTACATCACCAGGGTAAAATCTCGTTGGAAAAAATTGTTGAGAAGATGTGCCACAACCCAGCAATTCTTTATCAAATAAAGGATCGTGGGTTTATACGGGAAGGTTACAAGGCTGATTTAGTTTTGGTTGACCTCAATGCTCCCTGGGCCGTTCAGCCTGATAATATTGTGTATAAATGCGGTTGGTCTCCTTTTGAAGGAGTCACTTTTAAATCCCGAGTGACCCATACTTTTGTCAATGGGAATCTCGTGTATAAAAACTTTAAGCATCAACCTTTTACTAAGGTTGCGGAAAGGATTGAATTTGATCGATAAAATGAAGAAAGAGCTATATCTTTTAATTTTCATCCTGGTTTTCTCTGCTTGTCAGAATGTGGAGAAAACTAAAAAGCCTGACAACCTTATTACTGAAGATAAAATGGTAGAAGTGTTAACGGAGATTGCGATTATGACTTCTGCCCGTAATTTTAACAAACGTAAATTTGAAGCTACTGGGATTAAACCTCAGGATTATATTAATGAAAAATTTGGAATAGATAGTTTACAATTTGAGCAAAGCAATGCCTATTACGCTGAAAATTATATAGAATATGAGAATATCTATCGTCAGGTTAAAGAAAATCTTCAGAAAATGAAGGGTAGACTGGATTCTATTAGGGAAGTGGAACGGAAAATTAATGATTCAATACTGGCCGCTGAAGAAAATCTTGATAGTCTTCAAATAGATTCTTTAAGGATAAAAAGCGACTCTCTAAAACTTGAGCAGGATAGGAAATTGGATAGTCTTATCAATCCACCCCCTATCGAGGTCCAGTAATATCTTCCTTGAAAATAGTGGTAGTTTCTGAGATTACTTGATCCATCGGTGAAAATTCATAGTCAAGTAAATTCTTTATTTTCTTATTGCTATAGTGCATATCCTCGAATAGAGTTTTAATCGTACTTGTTGAGATCTGGCGTTTAAGTCCAAAAATGCTTCCTGCCTTCATGCCAATCCAGCCAAGCCATAGCATCCATTTTTTAATTCTTTTCCTAGGTATGGGTTTGTCCAGATTCTGGGCAACCTCGGTTATGATTTTTTTGAAACTGGTATTTTCTGAAACAATTATAAACTTTTCATTTTTTACCTCGGAATCCATTAGGAGTTGCATAATATCCACAACATCTTTGATTCCGACAAAGCCGGTGACTTTTGAAAAATAATAGTTCAAGCCTTGCTGAATTCGCGTAAATATAGGGCCACTGCCAGAATCCCAAAATCCCGGTCCTATAATTATTCCCGGATTAACAATAACCATAGGCACTCCTTCCTGGGATCCTCGCCAGACCTCGATTTCTGCACCGTACTTAGAAATGGCATAATCGCTGTGATCCCCTTCAGGATTCCATCCACTGGTTTCATCAATTTCGGACTTTTCGAGGTCCCTGCCAAGGCTGGCTACGCTACTTACATGGCAAAGCTTCTTTATTTTATAGGCTATGCATAAGTTCACTATATTGGCCGTGCCGATAATGTTTGTTTTTCTAAGATCTTTAGCATCATTTGGATCAAAAGAAACCAAGGCGGCGCAATGATAAACCTGCTCCACACCTTCAAAAACTTTTTCCAGGGTGGGGATGTCATTGAGATCTGCCTTTACCCAATCTATTCTATTGTAATATTCAGCGGCTTTTTCTGAAGTTGTATAGAAAGAAAAAATATCTTTAACGCGATTCCGTATGTGTTCACTGCGGAATAATCCGCGTATCTTTTTTTTCTTTTTTGCAAGTTTGAAGGCCAAGTGTGAGCCTACCAATCCTGTAGCTCCGGTGATTAAAATCATGTCGTAAATATAGGGAAAGCTCTTAGGAAAAATAAGAGTTTATGGTATCTTTACGGTTCTTTTTGCATACAAAAATATTATTATGAGCAAGAATTTTGTAGAAGAACTTACCTGGCGAGGTATGGTTCACGATGTGATGCCTGGCACAGAAGAACATTTAGCTGAAACGATGAGGGCAGCCTATGTAGGAATAGATCCTACTGCTGATTCCTTGCACATAGGTCACTTGGTGAGCGTAATGATGCTTCGTCATTTTCAACTTTGCGGGCACAAACCCTTTGCACTGGTAGGAGGTGCTACTGGAATGATCGGTGATCCCTCGGGGAAATCGGCAGAAAGAAATCTTTTAGATGAAGCTACTTTAAGGCATAATCAGGAAGCTCTTAAGAACCAGCTATCAAAATTTTTGGATTTTGAGAGTGAGGCTGAGAATGCAGCAGTAATGGTGAATAATTATGACTGGATGAAGAACTTCAGCTTTTTGGAGTTCATAAGGGATGTTGGAAAACATATCACGGTAAATTATATGATGGCTAAAGATTCAGTAAAGAAGCGATTGTCATCTGAAGCTGCTGAAGGCATGTCCTTTACAGAGTTCACTTATCAATTGGTTCAGGGTTATGATTTTCTGCATTTATTTCGTACACATAATTGCAGTTTACAAATGGGGGGAAGTGATCAATGGGGTAATATTACTACTGGCACTGAACTCATAAGAAGAATTGGCAATGGGAAAGGGTATGCGCTGACTTGTCCTTTGATTACAAAAGCTGACGGAACCAAGTTTGGTAAAACCGAGAGTGGGAATGTATGGTTAGACCCTAAGCGAACTTCGCCTTATAAATTTTACCAATATTGGTTAAATACTAGTGATGTGGATGCCGAAAGGTATATTAAAATCTTTACTTTTTTAAGTAAGGAAGAAATAGAGAAGCTGGTCATAAAACACCAAGAAGCTCCACATTTGAGACAATTACAAAAGACCTTGGCTGAAGAGATTACAACCACGGTTCATTCCCGTGAAGATTTTGAAAATGCTGTAAAAGCTTCAGAAGTTCTTTTTGGAAAAAGTACAGCTCAGGATCTTAAATCTTTGGATGAAAAAACATTCTTAGATGTTTTTGAGGGGGTGCCCCAGACTGAAGTTTCTAAAGATCTCATCGAATCCGGCCTGGATATGATCGGAGCCCTTTCTGCAGAAACAGGATTTCTTAAATCGAACGGAGAAGCAAGAAGAGCACTTAAGGAAAATTCTATAGCAGTTAATAAAGAAAAAGTAAAAGAAAATTACAAGATAACCTCTGATGACCTAATAAATGGAAAGTATGTTATCCTCAATAAGGGTAAAAAAAATACATATATTCTCAGGGTGTTTTAGATAATACAAAGCCCCGTAAACTGGCGTTTACGGGGCTTGCAACTAACTAACCAATCTAATATGAAAAAATTTCACTTAGCCTGTAAGAATTGATAGAGTTTATCCTATTTTCATCTTACATATATTAAGTCGATAGAATTTCAAAAAATTACAATAGATTTTAAATTTTAACGTATAATTTACATTTGTTTAGTTGGTTTTTTGTTTTTTCCTGGTATTCAAACAATTAGAAGGTTGCATCCCCTTATGTCTGAATTATCGAACCGCCCTAATATTTCCGTTTCTCCCTTTCCAGTATTTCTGCCCAAATCCTGACTCGCTATAAATGAACAAGAGTTAATATTGGCCAGATCGATAATATTTATCCCTCCAATCTTCTGCTTTGGAAGTAAACTCAGCGCATCTTCTGAATCACGTATAAGGATTTTCATCCAAGGGGGGCATTCAAATAAGCCTTTCCCTGTTGAATAAGCCTGGGATAGTAACTCTGTCATACCATATTCACTGTGGATTGTAGAAACTCCAAAACCTTTAGATAAAATTTCATGGAGTTCAGTCCTAATCATTTCCTTTCTTCTGCCTTTCATCCCTCCGGTTTCCATAACCTTAGTATGTTTGAGGTTAAAGCTGTAACGTTCTACCAGGTCGAGAAGCGCAAAAGAAACTCCTATAAGTAAGGTCTTCTTACCTTCTGATTCAACTTTTTCCAGGGTTTGCTGTAATTCATCCAGGTTACTGAGGTAAAATCCGCTTTCGGGATGGTGGCTTTTTTCTATAAGAGCATTGACCATGTAAATTAGGGAAGATCCATTGCGCTCCAGGTATGATGGGAGAAGGGCCAGAATAACCAGTTCTTCAGGATCTCCGTAAATATTTTTAAATGCTTGAAAAAAACTTTTTTCGTAAATGCTTAAGTCGGTTACGTAATGTTTGCTGGTTTGTTTTCCGGTCGTTCCGCTACTTGTAAAGACAATTTCAGGTTCTGATTTTGATGAAATTATTCGATGTGATTTAAAGAATTCAATCGGTAAGAATGGAATTTCCTCTATATTCCTTAATGTTCCCGGACGCTTCTCTAACAGGTCACAGAATTTTCTGTAGACATTGTTATGCTTGTATTGGTAGGCAAAAACTTCAAGAGCCAGACTCTGGAACTCAGTCCCATTTTTAATCGATAATATTTTGTCTGAATACATACGCCAAAATTAAGCGGGAATACTTAATAAAAAAAGCTTCCGAAAACAGAAGCTTTTAAATTCTCTAAGTATAACTGGATTATTTAACGATCAGTTTTCTTGTTGCCTTATTGCCATTTTCCGTTATCTTTAAAATATAAATTCCTGGCGCAAGTGTAGAAACATCCATCTCCTTACCCATTAACCGTGTCTTATAAATAGGTTTTCCTATTACATTATAAATTTCGATTTCCTTTTCTAAATTGTAGGTAGTGTTAATGTATACCTTTCCGTTAGTAACAGGGTTGGGATAGATTGATAAACCATCTATAGAATGTTCTGTTTGACTTTTCCCATAAGACGATTCCTGAGCCACAGCAGGTGCCGAAACCCAAAGGAATACTGCTAGGAGAAATGTAAAAAGGTAGTATTGCTTCATTCTTTTATATAGTGGTTATTACAAACTTACAAATTAAATTTCAAAAATCCTGCCACAAAATACAGGTATTTGATATTAAAAAAATATTAAAAAAAGGCTGCCCAGACCGGGCAACCTATTCTAGCTAATTCAAAACAATTCCAATATCTAAAATTTGTAACTATAACTTAATGAGATAGGTGTCCCTGGATTTTTCAGAGAAAATATCTGATCTTTTGCTCCATAAGACTGGAATCTGCTTTCAATATTATCCCCCAAAATATTGGAGACCTTTAAGGAAATAGTTGAATTTTTCTCTTCCCCAAAAGATTTATTCAAATTGAAATTAAGGCTATGAAAAGGCATGGTATATACATCTGGCACCGTCCCTAAACCAACAAGTTCGAGCGTCTTTCCCTGGGTATTGTAAAAAATACCGGCCTGCCAGCCGCTTTCAGGATCTGTATAATCGAAACCTGCATTTATCAGCAAAGGAGACTGCCCTTGTAATTGCCTTGTGCCATCAAATTCTTCACCTGGCCTTAAGTTGCGCTGTCTTGATTCAAACTCCCCACTTGGGCTTCGATCCATTTCTACTTTGGAATCAATTACCGAAATATTTAAATTAATGCTAAGTTTTCTTAATGTTTCGGTGATAAATCTAAAATTCTTTCTTATTTCAATTTCAGTTCCTAAAACAGTGGCGTCATTAACGTTTCTTGGTTGGAAATTATCTGCGGAAAAATCGCTATAAATAGAAAGCTCAATGGGATCTGTAAATTTTTTGTAGAAAGCACTTATTGCGAAAAACTGCGCATCATTCCCATAGAGTTCGTAACGCACATCTATGTTGTCAACATAAGTAGGCTGTAGGTTTATATTCCCAATAAAAGTCCTCTTGGTTAGCGGGTCGTAAATCTGGGCAATGGAAGCTTCTTTAAAAGAAGGTCTTGCCGTGGAACGACCATAAGAAAGCCTAAGATTACTATCGTTATTAAGACTATAAATAAAGTTTGCTGAAGGAAAAAGGTCGGTTTTATCTATAAGGTGTTCATCTTTCAGGATTAAATCTCCCAAGTTATTTTGCCCTGTATAGGTTAGATCAAATTT
The DNA here is from genome assembly GCF_054121475.1 of Salegentibacter profundi. Classification (NCBI taxonomy): domain Bacteria; kingdom Pseudomonadati; phylum Bacteroidota; class Flavobacteriia; order Flavobacteriales; family Flavobacteriaceae; genus Salegentibacter; species Salegentibacter profundi. The sequence goes on along the minus strand of NZ_JBSYGG010000013.1, from coordinate 58,767 downwards.
TTCAAGCCTTAAACCAAGTATTGCTTTTAGGTTTTCGGTTACATTAAATTCTTCCGAAACGTATGCGGAAGCATTGGTGTTAAAAGCATCGTAAGTGTTGGCGGGTTCGTAGAATCCATTAATATAGGATCCAACCTGGTTTTCCGTAGTCCAGATATTACCGGGTGCAAGAACCTGGTTTGGGTCTCCATCAAAACTTTGACTAATAGACCCTTGAATAAGAATTTGATACTGATCTATGGTGAAATCCCTTTGTTTATAGGTGTAGCCTCCACCAAATTTTAAGCTTGCGTCCCTTCCAAAAAGCTGATGCCTCTTTGTTAGGTTTACTTTTCCCGCAAGGTTTATCTCTTCCAGGTTTCTCCAGATCCTGGTAGGACTTTCAGATGAACTCGGACGAATACTATAGGTATTATTGCTGGGGTTATATTCAAAAGCAGTGATTCTTACATCTTTATCGTAAACATGGGAAAAGCTTGGTGAAAGTTTCCACTGGGTAGTCCAGCTTGCATCTTTGTTGGTGTGCTTTCCGCTTAATAATGCGTTAGTGATGGAGCGCTGAGTGTATTCCAGGTTATCTCTAAAAACCCGAATGGCGTCAGAAACAAGAATTTCTTCTTCAAAATTACCGGCAGTAGATTCACCATTTTGAATGTGTAGTAAATTAAGCTGGTATTTAGATTGTTTGGTTTTAAGAGCAAGTCCGGTTAACCCGCTAATCAATACATTTTCCTTTCCGACATCACCGCTCAATAATCTTGCAGGACGCAGTTCTAACTCTGAAGTTTCCCTCGGCTTTAACCAGGAATTGTTTTCCAAATCTTCAAAATATTCTGAGGTGTTTTTATAAGAAAGCGATGCAAAATAACCTAGTTTATTATTTTTCTTACCAACTTCATATTGGTTACCAGCTGTAAAGCCTAGACTAAAATCCATATTGTTCTTTTTTCGTGTGCCTCCTAAAGTTGGGTTAAAACGTTCGGTTATTCTGGTTAACGCTGCGTCATTGTCAAATGGTCTGGGAAAAGACTGGTTTCTATTTACAGGGCGATCTCTTGTGCCATCATCAAATCCCAGAAAATCTGTTTTTCCACCCTCATATTTTAAGAAATCTGAGTTGAAGTGCATAGATGGATTATAGGTAGCACCAAACGAAACACTGTATTCCTCTCGGCTAGGGAAATCCTTGGTAATAATATTTACCATTCCCCCGGTAAAATCGGCAGGATTATCTGCAGTTAATGATTTTATCACGATTACATTATCCAAAATATTCGTGGGGAATATGTCCATCTGTAAAGTATTGCGGTCTGGGTCCAGGCCTGGAACGTCCATCCCGTTTAGGATAGATTTGGTGTACCGGTCTCCCAAACCTCTTACGTAAACATATTTTCCGCCTTGCACAGAAACACCGGGTATTGTTTTTACAGCTGAAGAAACTTCTCCTGCTCCAATTTTGTCAAAAGTTTGAGAAGATAGGCCATCGGTAAGGTTAACTGCATTTCTTTGCATGTTTAATACCGAAGCCTCAGTATCCCTGGCCGTAGTTGTGGTAATTACAACCTCATCTAAAGCCCCTGCAGAAGATTTCATTTCGACATTAAGGGTGGTCACTTCTCCTTTCTCTACAACAACGTCAGTTACTTCTAAGGTTTCGTAGCCAACAAAAGAAAAGACAACGATATAAGTTCCCGGTGCGGTATTTAAACTAAAATCTCCTTCAAAATCTGAGGTGGTACCGGTATTGGTGCCTTTAAGGGTTACATTGGCGAAAGGCATCACATCGTTTGCTTCAACATCAAAAATAGATCCTGAGATCGTTCCGCTTTGTGCCTGTGCCAGACTGATAAATAAACAAAAGAATAAAACTACTGAAAATTGAGTTTTCATATAAACTTAGATTAACAATCTTAATATTAATTGCCCGCCCTGTAAAAAGGCGAGCAATTTGAAAAGCTTTATTTAAATTTTGGCTTTAAATTTTTAGAATGCACCACGGAAGCTTGAATAGGTCCAGCCAAAAACCGAAAGGTCTGCACCTACCGTTTCCTGGTCTTGTTCTACTGCTGTAGCAAAAGTGGCTGCATCGCTAGAGAAATCTGTATTTTCTGTGGTGTCTTCAAAAATTGATGAAACACTGTCTACGCCGTCTGATAAAACAATTTCCCAGGCAGAAAAGCTTAAGCTTCCATCGGTATAGTTTGCAGCAGATCCGGCATCGTCAATTTCTACATTCTGGGTGTCGTTAAAACCTCTTAGGTAGACGTTGTTGAAGGCTCCCATTGCACCATCTCTTAGATCTGCTATTGCACCAGATGGAGCGTTGGCATCTCCAAGAATGGTTAGATCCTGGATGATAAAGGCTCCTTCAAGAGTGCCTTCAGGCCCGTCAATTTCTAAAGCGTGATCAGACTCGGCACCTTGTATTGCTAAGGCGTTTGTAATAGTTCCAGAGTAAGCCATGTCAATATCAAGCCCATCATCTCCACCAGCGAACACCACAACGTTGCTCGTGTTTACGGTGCCACCAAACCATTCAATTCCATCGTCTACATTCCCCACTACTTCAACGTGATCTATTACAGTTCCTGCGCCAACACCGCCAAGGGTTAGGCCATTAATTTCGTTTCCGGAACCGATTAATGCACCTCCGTGACGAATAGATACATATTTAAATACACCTGAATCATCATTTGGATCGTTGCCACCAAATCTGCCAAAGTCATCATCGGCTGGAATTCCTTCAATTTGAGATTCTTCAGAGTCACCTTCAAAAGAACTCGGAGCATTTCCTAGAATCAGTACACCGCCCCAAAGGCCACGATCATTTTCGTCAAGGTTTGACCCTTGTTTTTCTCCAAGATTGATATTATCATTTATAGAGGTGAAGATAATCGGCTCCTGCGCAGTGCCTTCAGCCATAATTTTTCCACCTCGGGCTACTATCAAGGCAGAAGCCAGAGAACCAGTGCCTTCTTGTCCTTTTATAATTGTTCCTGGTTCAATGGTAAGTGTAGCTCCCTCACCTACCACGAATTTTCCATTAAGCTCCCAAATTATATCATTGGTTAAGGTAAAGTCATTCATCAATAAACCCGAAAGGTCTTCATCTATCGGAGTTCCTCCATCCACTTCATCTCCCTCACATGGAGCACATGGACCGCCGCAGTCTATGCCAGTTTCGTTACCATTTTGGGTTCCATCGGTGCAAGTAGCAAGTTGTTCAATTGGCATATCATCATCTTGGCTACAGCTGGTTAAGCCTAATAGAGCAATCGCTATCCCTGCAATAATCAGTTTTTTCATAAGTCAAAAATTTAGTTTTGTTTCTGTATTTAATTCAGGGCAAATAAACAAGCTAAGTTTAAGTACGGTCTTAGCTAAAGTTTAAGCTTATGTTATTCCAATTCCTTGAATGTTATGATTGGGTTTATTTCCTGGACTTTGTATGGATAAACAAGCCGAAGTTTAAAATGAATTTGCTATAAAAACTCTTGGAAAGGTCTGATAATAAAAGCCTTCGAATAAATTTCCTTATATTACCTTAAAGTTAAGACTTCAATGGAAAGAATAATTGGTAGGAATTTATACTTACTTTTACTTCGAAATATGAATCCAATTATTTACTGATGAAAAAGAGTGACATTAAAATTCTTTTGGTAGACGATGAGCCTGATATTCTTGAAATTGTAGGCTATAATCTTAAGACCGAAGGTTACCAGGTTATTACAGCAGAAAATGGGGCCGATGGAGTGAAACTAGCAAAAAAACATAAACCACAGCTTATCATTCTTGACGTAATGATGCCTGAGATGGATGGTATCGAAGCCTGTGAGCAAATAAGAAAAATTGCCGGGCTGGAAGAAACGATTATCACCTTTCTGACGGCAAGAGGGGAAGATTACTCTCAAATGGCAGGTTTTGATGCGGGTGCTGATGATTATATAACTAAACCCATTAAACCAAAAGTTTTAGTAAGTAAAGTAAAAGCACTTTTACGACGCTTTAGAGATGACGATAGTTCGACCAATATTCTTAAAATAGGAGAATTAACTATAGATCGGGATCAGTATAAAGTAGTTAAGGAAGGACAGGAGTTAATTCTGCCTCGAAAAGAATTTGAATTGCTATCTCTGCTTACCTCAAAACCAGGGAAGGTCTTTAAAAGAGAAGATATTCTTGATAAGGTTTGGGGGAATGAGGTTATAGTCGGTGGGCGAACTATTGACGTCCATATCCGAAAATTACGTGAAAAAATTGGAGATGATTCTTTTAAGACCGTAAAAGGTGTTGGTTATAAGTTCGTGATTTAATGGCTAAAAAATTCAAACGATCATATAAATTTGCAGTTAAAACCTCGTTGTATATCACCGTTTTCCTTTCGGTGGCAGTTACACTTTTTGCTATTTTTACTACCGGATTTGAATGGTTGCCAATTGTGATTTTGGCCCTGATCACCTATCTTTTCTCTTTTTTTATTATCCAATACCGGGTGGAACATTTCATTTATAAAAGAATAAAAAAAATCTACGACAATGTTTCCCTTTTGGACTCCACAACATTAAGTCCCAGTCAGGTCACTACAGATATGGCTTCCCTTACCAGGGAGGTGGAAAGATTTGCAGAGTATAATAAACTGGAAATCGAAACACTGAAAGTTCGAGAAGCTTACCGGAAAGAGTTTATGGGGAACGTATCCCATGAATTGAAAACACCTCTTTTTACTGTTCAAGGGTACATCCTTACCTTGCTAGATGGAGCGATTAAAGACAAAGCCGTGCGAAAAAAATATTTGCAGCGTGCCAATAAAGGGGTGGAACGGCTGATTTATATCGTGAAAGATCTGGATATGATCACCAAACTTGAGGCTGGCGAGCTCCACCTTAATTTTGAAGACTTCAATATTATAGATTTGGTACAGAACTCATTTGACCTGCTTGAAATGAAGGCGGCAAAAAAGAATATAACCCTGACCTTTGATATGGCATATAGTGCTCCTGTAATGGTACGGGCAGATCGTGACCGAATTCAACAGGTGGTTTCCAATCTTATCGTGAATTCAATTAAATATGGGAAGAAAGGCGGAACAACCGAAGTTAGTATAGAGAACCTGATAAAAAATAAAGTGATTGTTCGAATTACTGATAATGGAGAAGGTATTGAGCAAGAGAATATCCCCCGATTATTTGAAAGATTTTACCGGGTCGATAAAAGTGGAAGCCGAAAAGAAGGTGGATCTGGTTTGGGGCTTTCAATCGTTAAACATATCATTGAAGCACACAATGAGAAAATTTACGTTGAGAGTGTCTTTGGGGTGGGGAGTGAATTTTCATTTACCCTCGAAAAGAGCAAAGAGGTTCCTAAAGTCAGTGACAAATCCAAAGTCTTTAAAACCGCTAAAACTCTTTAGTCTTTTTAATTCTGAAATTTTAAAATCAGCCTGATGACAGTAAGGTGCTATGCCAAGTTTGTCTATGCGCTCGGCCAAATATTCCTGTTCAAATTGTCCAGGTGTAGGAATTAAAAATGCTTTTTTTTCAAGTTTGGAAAGATCCATAAGCGAAGTATACCCAGACCTGCAGACAATAGTCTCACTGGAATTAATTGCATCTTCCAACTCCTGTCCGAAAAGGTAATTTCGTATGATTAAATTAGGATTGTCACATTCTAATTTAGGTTCACTTTCTATTAATACACCCCTTACATACAGGATCTCCTCGGAAGTTTTTTTCAATTCTTTTAGGAGAATTTTTTCCAGGAAGGATCGTTGAGGTTCAGGTCCTGAAAGGATGACCATTATCTTGAACTTTTGCGTCAGTTTTTTTTTACCGAACCTGCTTAATGGGCCAATATATTTAACTTGTTCAGGATTTTTTTTCATATGGCCTAAAATGCCACTTAAGTTTTTTGGACCGGGTAGATCTGGTACCCAGCATTGATCAAATTTCCTGATATATTTCTGGTGAAGTCTACTGCTTAACCAGCTAGTGTTTCCTGAAAGAACATTGAGCTGGTGGGTGATAAAAACGCTTTTAAGATATTTATAGCGTACCCCAAGACGGTTATCCGAAATGATACCATTTAGATTATGCTTTTCTACCAGCCGCCTTGTACACTCTTTTTCAGTTTTTATTACCTTCATGATTCTGGGGCTCTCTAGAAAAAGTTTCCACTTTAATAGATTCGGTGACCTGCTGTACTCAATATTGTAAGATGGAAGTGTTTCTGTTATAAGATCAGGAAATTCTTTTTTTAATAAGGTGAGAGCGGCTCCATCCGAAGCTAAAATTGGCTCATACCTATTGGCGATTAATTCGTGGATAAGCGGTATACACCGGGTTGCATGACCTAGCCCCCAGTTAAGTACAGCAACTAAAATTCGCTTCCTCTTCATATATGTTTCTAATATGCCCCACCTGTATGCTAAATTCCTTAATTTTGTCAAAATTTCAAACAAACAGTGGGTAGTAAAAATAAGTTAAAACGATTTAGGGAAAACGAAAGTTTTGAAAATGTTATTCAACCTTCTCGAACATTACTGGAAAGGGATGAATTTAAATTGAAAGGAAAATGGAGAAAGGAGTTTTTCAGAAATAATAACCCGATTGTATTAGAACTTGGATGTGGGAAAGGTGAGTATAGTATAGGGCTTGCACAATATTATCCCAACCGGAACTTTATAGGAATTGATATTAAGGGCGCCCGTTTTTGGCGAGGAGCAAAGACTGCCCTAGAAGATAATTTGGAAAATGTAGCCTTTGTCCGAACCCAGATAGAACTTATCGATAAGATTTTTGCCAAAAATGAAGTGGATGAGATATGGATAACCTTCCCTGACCCACAAATCAAATATAAACGTACCAAGCATCGTCTAACAAATGCAGGTTTTTTAGAGAAATATAAATATATTATGAAGGAAAACGGCCTTGTGAACCTTAAGACCGATAGTGAATTCATGCATGGGTATACCTTAGGTCTCTTACATGGACAGGGTCAGGAAATTATATATGCACATCACGATATTTATAGAAATGAATACTCACCTAAAGAAGTGAGGGAAATCCAGACTTTCTATGAAAAGCAGTATCTTGAACAAGGAAAACCTATTACCTATATTCAATTTAGGATAAAATAGCTTCTTTTGGAGGAAACGAAACTCTTTCTTATCACCTATTTTGCAGCCCTTGTCGGGGTAATTCCTCCAGGTCTGGTTAATATGACTGTTGCCAAGACATGTGTTGAAGAAGGGAAACGAAATGGCTTATACGTCGCTTTTGGAGCTTCCTGCATTGTCTTTTTACAAGCGCTTATCGCGGTTCTTTTAGCAAAATACATATTTGATAATGCCTTTGTGCAAAGCATTCTTTTGCGTGCCGGCCTGGTAATTTTTATATTGCTGGGGATATACTTTTTGCTGATGGCCAAAAGACGGGGCGGAATAGAACATACTTCCCGGAAGGCTAATGCCAACAGTATCTTTAAAGGCATGCTGATTTCAGTTCTTAATTTATTTCCTATCCCTTATTTTGTAGCCATAGCTGGTGCATTAAATGTGGGAGTGGGGGTCACTTATGATTGGTCCCTGATTATGGCTTTTGTCCTGGCTGCCTCTCTTGGTAGTTTCACCACCCTTTATTTCTACGTATTGTCCTTTATGAAAATCGAGAAGTATGCTGATAGGTTCGCTGAATATTCCAATTATTTTATGGCAGGTCTAATGCTCATCTTAATAATTATAACGGTTGTTAGAATTTACAACTTATGATTGCTGAAGAGAAGAATTTTTTTGATAAAGTGTATGAGATCGTGCGGAGGATCCCTACGGGTCAAGTTACCTCCTATGGCGCCATAGCCAGGGCTATAGGTTCACCGCAAAGTGCCAGGATGGTGGGCTGGGCAATGAATGCCTCTCATAAAATGGAAGGGATACCAGCCCACCGGGTGGTAAACCGGAAAGGTCTTCTTAGCGGTAAACATCATTTTGGAGACACCAATGCTATGCGGAATTTACTCGAGGAGGAAGGCATACCTGTTAAGGATAATAAGGTTGTAGATTTTGAAAAATATTTCTGGGATCCTTCGGCCAGTAATCAAGTTTAATTTTGTTTATAAAATCCTTTTATAACTCCATTAATCAATTATAGGTAATTACTTCGTTTTCTTAGCTTTTCCGCCTATATTTGCATTTAGAATCAGTCTATATAAGACTGATTTTTAAAACTTTGATTACAGAATTTATTGTAAGGACTGGGACTTTTCTGCGGCAAATCACAGGCCTTATGCCCAAAATATTATTAAGATGAAATTAGATAGAAAAGATATCCTTAAAGCCCTAGAGACTATTTCAGTTGCCGGTGATGGTAAAAATATGGTTGAAAGTGGAGCAGTTCAGAATATCATGACCTTCGGTGATGAAGTGGTTGTAGACCTTGTTTTAAACACACCTGCGCTTCACATTAAAAAACGTGCTGAGGTGGATGTATTGAAGGCTATTCACGAACATGTTTATCAAAAAGCAAAAGTAAAAGTAAATATAAAAGTAAATACCCCCGAAAAGAAACCGGAAATTAAGGGGAAACAGATTCCGGGAATCAGTAATATTATTGCTGTGGCCTCAGGTAAAGGTGGTGTTGGAAAGTCTACAGTTACGGCAAATATGGCGGTATCACTTTCAAAAATGGGCTTTAAAGTTGGGCTGTTAGACGCTGATATTTATGGACCTTCAGCGCCTATTATGTTTGATGTTGAAGCCGAAAAACCGCTTTCGGTAAATATAGACGGAAAATCAAAGATGAAACCTGTCGAAAATTATGGGGTCAAAATCCTTTCTATTGGATTTTTTACCCAACCAAATCAGGCTGTAGTATGGAGGGGCCCAATGGCTGCTAAGGCACTTAATCAAATGATTTTTGATGCGGCTTGGGGTGAGCTAGATTTTCTTCTAATCGATCTGCCACCAGGAACCGGTGATATCCATCTTTCGATAATGCAATCCTTGCCTATTACAGGTGCTGTAGTGGTAAGTACCCCTCAAAATGTGGCTTTAGCCGATGCAAAGAAAGGAGTGGCAATGTTTCGTCAGGAAAGCATAAACGTTCCCGTTTTGGGATTAATAGAGAATATGGCTTATTTTACCCCGGAAGAGTTACCTGATAATAAATATTATATTTTCGGTATGCACGGAGCTAGAAATCTTGCTCAGGACTTAGACACTCCATTTTTAGGTGAAATTCCGTTAGTGCAAAGTTTGCGCGAATCGGGGGATATAGGGCGGCCTGCTGCTCTGCAGAATGGAACTCCTACCGAAGCTGCCTTTGAGGAGATTACCAGAAATATGGTGCAGCAAACGGTAAATCGTAACCAAAGCCTACCGCCTACCGAAGCAATTAAGATCACCACTATGGCCGGTTGTAGTGCCGTTAATAAAAAATAGATGACAAGCGAAGAATTAAAACTTAATGTGGAGAAGGCCCTGGCTGAAATTCGTCCTTTTCTAGAAAGTGATGGAGGCAATATTTCCCTGGTTTCAATCGAAGATGACCGGTTGGTAAAGGTTCAGCTGGAAGGAGCCTGTGTGGGTTGTTCTGTAAACCAGATGACTCTTAAATCTGGGGTGGAAATGACCATTAAGAAATACGCTCCACAAATAGAGCAGGTTGTTAATATTGAAAAGTAGTCGGGCGGGATTGCCTTAAATGAAAAAGAAGAATGATTAAAACCGATATACTTATCATTGGTGCTGGACCAACAGGGCTATTTGCCGTTTTTGAAGCCGGATTGCTAAAGCTTAAATGTCATTTGATCGATGCTTTAGCTCAACCAGGAGGCCAATGTTCAGAAATTTATCCTAAGAAACCTATTTATGATATTCCTGGTTTTCCGGAGGTGCTTGCCGGAGACCTAGTGGATAATCTCATGGAACAGATTAAACCATTCGAACCTGGTTTTACCTTGGGAGAACGGGCAGAGACCATAGATAAATTGGAAGATGGAAGTTTTATCGTAACCACAAATAAAGGAACAAAACATCACGCTCCCGTTGTGGTAATTGCTGGAGGACTCGGAAGCTTTGAGCCAAGAAAGCCCCCAATTGCTAATATACAGCAGTATGAAGAAAACGGGGTAGCTTATATTATTCGCGATCCAGAGATCTACCGTAACAAGAGGGTAGTTATTGCCGGTGGAGGTGACTCTGCTTTAGACTGGGCTATTTATTTAGCTGAAATTGCTTCGGAGGTTTCCCTTATTCACCGTAGAAAAGATTTTCGTGGTGCCCTGGATTCAGTAGAAAAAGTAGAGAAGCTCTCTAAAGAAGGCAAAGTTAAGCTGATTACAGAAGCGGAGGTTACCGATTTGAAGGGGGAATCAAAACTTGAGAGTGTTGTAATCTCCCATCGTGACCGGGCTTCAGAAAAAGATGTGAAGGAGACTGATTATTTTATTCCATTATTCGGACTTTCCCCAAAGCTAGGTCCCATTGCAGATTGGGGATTGGAAATCGAGAAAAATGCGATAAAGGTTGATAATACTTATGATTATCAAACCAATATTCCAGGAATCTATGCCATTGGGGATGTGAATACTTATCCAGGAAAGTTAAAGCTTATCCTATGTGGTTTTCACGAGGCCGCGATCATGTGTCAGAGTGCCTACCAACGTATCTTTCCAGACAAAAAGTATGTAATGAAATACACTACGGTTAGTGGGATTAATGGCTTTGATGGAAGTAAAAAAGAAGCAAAAAGAGAAATTGTAAAAAGTATAAACTAGAGGATGTCTGATATTAAGATCACAATTATAGACAGGGAAGGTGAAGCTCACCGGGTAGATGCTCCTACCGATATGAATATGAACCTTATGGAAATTATCCGCTCATATGAGTTGGCTCCAGAGGGTACCATTGGGATTTGTGGAGGAATGGCAATGTGTGCTTCTTGCCAATGTTATATGCTTAATTATGAGCACCTATTACCGGAAAAAAGTTATGAAGAAGAGGATATGTTGGATCAGGCGTTTTTTGTGGAAGACAACAGCCGGTTAAGTTGCCAGATCCCTATTACGGAAGAACTAGAAGGTCTGGAAGTCAAGATAGCTCCTGTAACTCCTTAATTTGAAAAAGAGAATTTAAACGGCAAGTTTTTAACCTGATGGTTCTTTAAAAGCTACCAGTTAGCTCAGTTTTAACCCCTTCCATTAAGTTTCGTTGATTCTGGGCAATTACCTCAGCTATTAATTTTGTATCATCCCATTTCCGAGGACTTTTTCTGCAGAGCATTTCCACTATCCTAAAAGCAGGGACAAAGTCGTTTTGGGTTTGCATGCCTAGGAAATGCTTTAGTAATTTAAGGTCTGTCTTTGCATCCATCTCGATTTTTGGAATTTCGTTAAGTAAATTAAAATTACTCATAACTACTGAACTGTAAGCAAAGGCTGCAGCTATCTTATGAGGTTCCCCTTCAGAAATAATTTCAAATATAGTTTTAATATATTTTTTTATACAAAGCGGAAGTTTAGAAGCGGCAATAATCAGAAAGATGTCTGTACCATGACTCACGTGCCTAAGAAAATTCGTGATATTTTCTGTCTTGGCACCAGTGGCGGCCATTGCATCAAGGTACATCTCAAATTTGCTTTGATGTTCCCCGAAGTAATTCATTGCGGTTTCCTCCTCAAGGTTCACTTTATTAATTAGAAATCGGAGTTCAGGATCACCCACAGGGAGCCATGGATTTGTGGTTTTTGTAAACTCTTCTTTTAAAGAATTAAGCAATGACATGCTGGCCCAAACCTCAAAAATCTCATGCTCCATATAAACCTTTAACTGCTCTTTAGTATTGATATGTTGATGAATGGTGGAGTTCGTTAAATTTTTTAATCCTAAATTAAAATTTTGGTTTATTTCTTGTATCATTTTTTCTATCTCCATAGGGTCTCAAAAGTAAAAGCTATAGAGGGGAAATAAAAATCTTAAGGATAGAATCTCCTTAATATCCAACAAATTAGGATATATTAAAATTATGAGGATACAGGCAAGCTATTCATTTCATATTCTGGTGTTTTATTCCAATAAATCGAAGGATTATTTACAACTGGAAGGGGTGGTTTCTAAAAAACCGAAACCACTGAAAACCGAGTGCTGTGAGAAATACAAAAAGGGCAAACGTTGTAAGCGTTGCCCTTGTTTTGATCTTTTGGATAATTCTTGATTATCTAATTAAAATGCTGGTATCCCGGTAATGTCCATTCCGGTAATTAATAGATGAATATCATGGGTCCCTTCGTAAGTGATCACACTCTCAAGGTTCATCATATGACGCATTATACTATATTCACCAGTAATCCCCATTCCTCCTAAAATCTGCCTGGCATCGCGGGCAATATTGATAGCCATTTCAACATTATTTCTCTTGGCCATTGAGATCTGAGCAGATGTAGCTTTGCCTTCATTTCTTAATACGCCAAGTCTCCATGCCATTAATTGGGCTTTTGTGATTTCTGTAATCATTTCCGCCAGTTTTTTCTGCTGAAGTTGTTTCCCGCCAATGGGCTTATCAAACTGAACTCTTTCCTTAGCATACCTTAATGCCGTATCATAACAATCCATTGCTGCCCCAATAGCTCCCCAGGCAATACCAAACCTTGCAGAGTCCAGGCAGCCAAGGGGCGCACCAAGTCCACTTTTATTCGGCATTAGATTTTCTTTTGGAATTTTGACATTATCGAAAATTAGTTCTCCAGTAGCGCTGGCGCGCAGGGACCATTTATTATGGGTCTCAGGGGTAGAAAAACCTTCCATTCCGCGTTCTACAATCAGACCGTGAATACGGCCTTCTTCGTTTTTTGCCCATACAATGGCAATATCAGCAAAGGGTGCATTGGAGATCCACATCTTGGCTCCGTTGAGTAAGTAATGATCTCCTTTATCTTTAAAATTGGTGACCATCCCACCGGGGTTGGAACCGTAATCAGGTTCAGTAAGGCCAAAACATCCCATGATCTCACCACTGGCAAGTTTTGGTAGGTACTTTTCCTTTTGCTGTTCTGTTCCATACTTAAAAATGGGATACATTACCAGGGAAGATTGTACTGAAGCTGTAGAACGCACTCCACTGTCCCCTCTTTCTATTTCCTGCATAATGAGTCCGTAAGAGATTTGATCGAGTCCTGATCCACCATATTCTTCAGGTATGTATGGACCAAAAGCACCAATTTCAGCGAGCCCAGCTATGATAGATTTAGGAAATTCAGCCTTTTGGGCAGCATCTTCAATTATTGGAGATATTTCGCGTTTCACCCATTCCCGGGCAGCGTCACGAACCATTTTATGTTCATCGGTTAAAAGCTCATCAAGATTATAATAATCAGGCGCTTGAAATAGATCTGGTCTCATCTTGTGTAGTGTTTTACACAAATGTAGCCAAGCTTTTAATAGCAAACAATTTTAAAATTATAATTTAAGATAGAACTCCTTCACCATATTTTTGTAGGCTTCCGTATACTTATGGCGGGAAATTTCAATAGTAAGTTCATTTTCTTCCGGGTTGATGTTTTTAAAACTAAAACACAACAAGCTTCTTTTAATGTCCGATTTATCTGTTCCGCGAACTCTGGTAACTTTCTTTGGAAAGAGAGCAAATTCTCTGGCTAACGCTATAAAATTAGCTTCTTCCTTGTTGGGGATAATAATGTTGAATTCTCCTTCAGGATGAAGTAGTTTTGAAATTCCTTCTACTAATCCTGGAAATGGCAAAGCATTATAAAACCTGGCATTTCGTCTAGCCATGGTGATGGAGTTCTCCTTGCTGCTATGCCTTAAAGGGGGCTCATAAAATGGGGGATTGGTTACTATTAAATCATATTTTTCCTCCTCCTGCATTTCTTCTACGAACTCGTCAAAGCCAGCATGATAACAGAAGAGCCGATCATTCCATTGACTGTTCTCAAAATTTTCTACAGCTTGTTCAAAAGCCTCCTTATCGAGTTCCAGAGCGTCTATAAGTTCAGCAGAACAACGTTGGGCGAGCATTAAAGCAATTAGACCTGTCCCTGTGCCTATATCCAAGATGCTATTGGGCTGGTGTTTTATCGGTGTCCATGCACCAAGAAGAACCCCGTCTGTTCCAATTTTCATGGCACACCGATCTTGTTCTATTTTGAATTCTTTAAACTGAAAAGCCTTGTTGGACATTGTGTAAAAATAAAAAACCGCTTCTGTTTAAGGAAGCGGTTTGCGATTTATGTAAGTTTTTAACCTGCGTGAAAACATTTAATTATTCTCCTAGAGCAACTCTTTTGAAACCTACAACTTCAAGATCAGTGTTTACAGATTTCACGTAATCCGAAACGCTTTGCTTACTGTCCTTGATATATGCCTGGTTAACCAGCGTATTGTCCTTGAAGAATCTTTTGATCTTACCTTTTGCGATATTGTCTAGCATTTCTTCAGGTTTGCCTTCCTGGCGAAGTTGGTCTTTTGCAATTTCAACTTCTTTCTCGATTGTGCTTTGGTCGACACCTTCTTCATTAAGGGCAACTGGATTCATCGCAGCAGCTTGCATAGAAACATTTTTAGCTGCTTCTTCTACACCATCAACATTTTTGGAAAGCCCTGTGATTACAGCGATTTTATTACCCGCGTGGATGTAAGAACCAACGAATGGAGCTTCAAGGGTTTTAAAGGCACCAATTTCAATTTTCTCACCAATAACTCCGGTTTGCTCAGTTAATTTATCTTCAACACTCATTCCCTGGTAATCTGCTTTAAGGAACTCTTCTTTTGAATTATAATTTAGAGCGAGTTCAGCGAAATCATTAGCCAGTTTCACGAAATCATCATTTTTGGCAACAAAATCGGTCTCACAGTTTAGAGATATAATAATTCCCTTTGTATTTTCCTCGTTTGTTTTTGCTATTGCAGCACCTTCTGAAGAGTCTCTGTCAGCTCTTTTTGCAGCAACTTTCTGACCCTTTTTACGAAGTACCTCAATGGCTTTATCGAAATCACCATCGGTTTCTACCAATGCTTTTTTACAATCCATCATTCCCGCACCGGTAGCTTTTCTCAATTTATTTACTTCTGCAGCAGTTATTTTAGCCATAATATTGTATGTTATTAAAAAGTCGTTTAGAAACTAACTCAGAAAGAAAGGACTAAACGACTTTTAGATTTTATAAAAAATATTGGTTTATTCTTCTTCGTTAGATGATTTTGCCTTATCAAGAGTTTCTTGCTTATCTTCAAGTTTTACTTCTTGTTGGGCTTCCTTCATTGCTTTTTTGTCTTCAGCATCTTTAGAAGGGACCTCTGCATCTTCTGTTTTAGCTACTTTAGCTTTAGGAGCTTTAGGAGCTTTTTCCTCTTTCTCTTCTTTTTCAGCTTTCTTAGTCTCTTTGTTAGCTTTTCTTTCAGAAAGGCCTTCTACGATAGCGTCAGCTGCGTAAGAAACCACCTTGTTGATAGATTTTGAAGCGTCATCGTTGGAAGGAATAACATATTCAACCTCACGAGGATCTGAGTTGGTATCTACCATTGCGAAAATTGGAATGTTTAATTTCTGAGCCTCTTTAATGGCGATGTGTTCGCGGGTGATATCAACTACAAATAAAGCTCCTGGTAGCCTGCTCATTTCTGAAATGGAACCAAGGTTTTTCTCTAATTTTGCCCTAAGACGGTCTACCTGTAGGCGTTCTTTTTTAGAAAGAGTGTTGAAAGTACCATCTTTTTTCATTCGATCTATAGACGCCATTTTCTTCACAGCCTTACGGATGGTAACGAAGTTGGTAAGCATTCCACCGGGCCAACGCTCGGTGATGTAAGGCATATTTGCTTTTTCAGCTTGCTCGGCTACAATTTCTTTAGCCTGCTTTTTAGTCGCTACAAAAAGGATTTTTCTGCCGCTAGCTGCTATTTTTGCAAGTGCCTCACCGGCTTCCTGCATTTTTGCAGCACTTTTATATAGATTGATTATATGAATCCCATTGCGTTCCATATAAATATATGGGGCCATATTTGGGTTCCATCTTCTTGTAAGGTGTCCAAAGTGCACACCTGCATCAAGTAATTCTTTTACTTCTACTTTGTTTGCCATTTTTGTAATAGTTTACGTTCTGTTGAGATAGCAACAAGTAAGTGGCTATTTTAATTTAAATACGGCCTTACCTGTTTAGATGCTAAACTAACTCCCGATAGCAACCGGGATAACAACAAAATTCTTTTTAATATTTAATGAACTTCTTTGGGGTCTGAACCCAATAATAATTAACGTTTAGAGAACTGGAATTTCTTACGGGCTTTCTTCTGTCCGAATTTCTTACGCTCTACCATTCTTGGATCTCTGGTCATTAAGCCTTCTGGTTTTAATACCGATCTGTTTTCAGCATCCAATTCTACCATTGCTCTTGACAAAGCAAGACGAATAGCTTCAGCCTGACCGGTAATTCCTCCTCCGTAAACATTCGCTTTGATGTCGAAGTTACCATCATTACCAGTAAGATTTAAGGCCTGATTTACTTTGTACTGGAGTGTACCTGTGGTGAAGTAATCCTTGAGATCTTTTTTGTTAATTGTAAAGTTTCCGCTTCCTTCAGAAACATATACTCTCGCAACCGCTGTTTTTCTACGGCCAATTTTGTGAATAACCTCCATTACTTAAATTCGTTTAAGTTAATAGTTTTAGGTTTTTGCGCGTTGTGATCATGTTCTGATCCAACATAAACCTTTAAATTTCTGAATAGGTCAGCTCCAAGTTTGTTCTTTGGTAACATCCCTTTTACTGCTTTTTCAACAAGGCGTTCTGGGGCTTTGTCGAATAATTCGGCTGCTGTTAAACTTCTTTGTCCCCCTGGGTAACCGGTATGGCGAATATATTCTTTCGCATCCCATTTCTTTCCGGTTAAGTTGATCTTTTCTGCATTGATAACAATTACGTTATCTCCGCAATCAACGTGTGGGGTAAAATCAGGTTTATGCTTACCTCTTAGTAGCTTGGCTACTTTTGAAGATAGGCGACCTAAAGTCTGTCCTTCAGCATCTACAAGAACCCATTCTTTTGAAACGGTAGCCTTGTTTGCCGATACTGTTTTGTAGCTTAATGTGTCCACACTAATTAAATTTACTTATTATTAAACATTCCATTCCCATTCCCCACATGATTCATGGTGGGAAAACGGGGTGCAAATGTACAATTATAAATTCATATAGCAAATAAGTGACTTATTAATTTATTTCTTTGGAAATCCCTGTCTCTCAAGCCATTTTGATAATGTTTGCTTTTTCAAGGATGATATTGATTCCAAGCTATCCTTCACCTAATCATTGGCTGCGATCATTATAATATTTGTCTTTCCATATATGGGGTGAAAACCGATAAAAGGTTTATTAACAACGATTAACGGCATTTTTAATGTTAAAAAAGTCATAAAATTATTTAAATGTTTTTAACTTTGCACCCGAAAAAGAATTAAACCCCCCAATTGCTATGAAGAATATTTTTAATTTAGAAATGAAATTTCTTGTCGCTGTTTTAGTGATATTTTTAGGAAGTTGTGAGCCAAGTAGTGAAGATGTTATGGCTGTGGATATTTCGCAAACCAATCTTACTGTTATAGACCGTGATTCTATGGTAGGTGAGTGGAGATTGACTACCATGCAGGCCGATACCCTTGTAGACCTTGATGATGATGGAATAGGTCACGAGAACATTCTTGAAGAAACCACTTGTTTTGACACCATGGGTGTTACATTTTTTGCTGACGGAACCTTTACCACTGTAAATTCCAAACTCGATTTTAATTATGGGGTAAATGGTGATGAATTCAAATGCCTCTCAGGACGAACCGACCACGGTACCTGGGATGTTGAGAACGATGAGCTTATTCTGAATTTAGAAATTAATGGAGAGGTATATTCCGACAGGAAAATCATCAACAAAGAAGCTGATAGATTTGGTTTTGATGTTTCCAAATTTGAATCCTCTCAATATGTCGATGATCCAGGAGATTCTCATGCCTCACATATACTTGTTCTAGCTGTAGAGTATACCAGGGTCAATTAATATTTAATTAGCGTTAAACTAAAAAAGGAAGCCTCTCATGCGATGGGGCTTCCTTTTTTGCAATACAAAGGTAATAAGTCTGTGTGACAATATATTAGATGCCTAGTATTGATTAAATTTTTGAGTTTTACTTGATATTTAATGTGCTTCCAGCCAATTGTCTCCGGTACCAATCTCAACTTCAAGTGGGACTTCAAGTCGGTAGGCATTTTCCATTTCCTCCTTAATCAGTTTTCTTACTTCATCCAATTCATCTTTATATGCATCAAAAACTAATTCATCGTGCACCTGCAAGAGCATTCTGGTTTTGTAATTAGCTTCATTGAGCTTTCTGTGGATATTGATCATTGCTAGCTTAATAATGTCAGCTGCGCTTCCCTGAATTGGAGCATTAACGGCATTTCTTTCTGCGGCACCGCGAATTACAGCATTCTGGGAATTAATATCTTTTAAATATCGTCGTCGTCCTAATATAGTCTGAACATAGCCGTGCTCCCGGGCAAAGGCAACTTGGTCCCCGATGTAATTGGTAAGTTTTGGATAGGTTTTATAGTAAGTGTCGATAAGTTGTTTGGCTTCACTTCGTGATAAATTGGTCTGATTACTCAAGCCGAAAGCAGAAACTCCATAAACAATTCCGAAGTTCACCGTTTTTGCATTGCTACGTTGCTCCCTGGTGACTTCTTTTAAAGGTATATTAAAGACCTGAGCAGCCGTAGAAGCATGAATATCCTCCCCGTTTTTAAAGGCCCTAATCATATTTTCTTCCTTGCTAAGCGCAGCGATAATCCTTAGTTCTATCTGGGAATAATCGGCAGCAAGTAGAGTGTAATCTTCATTCCTGGGGACAAAAGCCTTTCTTACTTCTCGTCCTCTTTCAGTTCTTATCGGTATATTCTGAAGGTTAGGGTTGTTGGAGCTCAACCTTCCTGTTGCAGCTATGGTTTGTACATAATCCGTATGTACTCTTCCGGTTGACTTTTCGATTTGATTCGGAAGAGCTCTCACATAGGTGTTAAGTAATTTCACCAGTGCTCTATAATCAAGGACATACTGTATGATCTTGTTGTCTTTGGACAGTGTAGATAGTACGTCCTCACTGGTAGAATATTGGCCGGTCTTGGTCTTTTTCGGTTTTTTAACAAGCTCCATTTTTTCAAAAAGGATCAATCCCAGCTGCTTTGGAGAACTTATTTTAAATTCCTCTCCAGCTTCCGCAAAGATCTTTTTTTCTAATTCAGCAATATCATTGAGGAGTGCTTCGGTGAGAGAATTGAGAAATTGTTGATCGAGTTTTATTCCTTCAAGTTCCATATCGGCAAGCACGCTTACCAACGGGATTTCGATTTCATCAAATAATTTTCGAATATTGGCTTCTTTTAATTCCTCCTCAAAGAATTTTTTAAGTTGAAGCGTGATATCGGCATCTTCTACACCATATTCGGTTTGTTGGTCTAAGGGGACTTCCCGCATGGATTTCTGATTTTTCCCTTTTTTGCCGATGAGTTCTGAAATAGGTTGCGGACTGTAATTCAAATATGTTTCCGCAAGGATATCCATATTGTGACGCATATCCGGATTGATAAGATAATGGGCAATCATGGTGTCGAAGAGTTGACCCTTTATCTTGATGCCATACTTTGCCAGAACTTTAATATCGTATTTTAAATTCTGTCCAGTTTTTTCGATGGTTTCATCTTCAAAAAACGGCCTTAACTCCTCAACTAGCGCCTGTGCTTCTTCTCTTTGCTCAGGAAAGGGTAAATAATAACCTTTTCCCGGTTCCCAAGAAAACCCTATTCCAACCAATTCTGCCTCGAGAGGGTTTATGCTCGTTGTTTCAGTATCGAAACATACATTTTTTTGTTTCATCAGGTTTTTAAAAAACAATGCTCTTGCCAATTCCGTTTTCAGACTTTGATAGACGTGAGGAGTGTCTTTTAACGTTTTTCTTCCTGAGGTAGATTCGATTTTATCAGCGGATTCCGCACCAAAAAGGGAGAATTGGCCTTCACCTGCAGTTTTTGCATTCTTTCTTGCGGATGGGGAATTAGTAATCTGGGTTTGGGTGTGTTGTTCTTCTCCACTAAAAAGTTTAATGAATTGATCTTTAAGTCTTCTGAATTCAAGTTCATCAAATATTTCCTGGACCTTTTCTGCATCTGGCATGGAAAGTTCATAATCCTCAGCATGGAATTTGACATCGCAATCGGTTAAAATTGCTGCGAGTCTTTTGGACATTAATCCCTGCTCTTTATGTGCCTCCACCTTTTCCCGCATTTTCCCTTTTAACTTATCGGTATTGGCCAGAAGATTTTCCATACTCCCAAATTCTTTGATAAATTTCTTAGCGGTTTTCTCACCTACTCCTGGTAGTCCGGGGATATTATCAACAGAATCGCCCATCATTCCTAGAAAATCTATAACCTGATTAGGTGTCTCTACCTCAAATTTCTTTTTTACCTCAGGTATTCCCCATATTTCGATGCCGTTTCCCATTCTTGCAGGACGATACATAAAGATATTTTCGGTAACTAGCTGAGCAAAGTCCTTATCCGGAGTTACCATGTAGACATGATAATTTTCTTTTTCGGCCTGTTGGGCTAGAGTTCCTATAATGTCATCTGCCTCGCAACCTGGCAGTACCACTACTGGAATATGCATAGCCTTAAGAATGTCCTGGATTATCGGAATTGCCTCCTTTATGGGCTCAGGAGTGGCATCGCGGTTTGCTTTGTATTCAGCAAACATTTCAGTGCGCACTTCGCTACCCTCCTTATCAAAACAAACGGCCAGATGATCTGGTTTTTCACGTCTTATTACATCAAAAAGAGAATTCATAAAACCCATGATTGCTGAGGT
The DNA here is from genome assembly GCF_054121475.1 of Salegentibacter profundi. Classification (NCBI taxonomy): domain Bacteria; kingdom Pseudomonadati; phylum Bacteroidota; class Flavobacteriia; order Flavobacteriales; family Flavobacteriaceae; genus Salegentibacter; species Salegentibacter profundi. The sequence continues at coordinate 37,852 of NZ_JBSYGG010000013.1, read as the reverse complement.
ATCAAAACCTTTTGAATTTATCCTTGGGTTTTTAATAAAAGCATAATAACCGCGAAAAATCAGGGCATAAGCATCAACTAGAAAAAGCCGTTTTTTGTTGGACATATAATGGGAATTTATATTTCTTAGAATGTATCAAAACTACAAAGATAAAATCATACCGCTATCGGAGCCAAAGGAAAAATTAAGAACAAGGGCAGGCTTTTTGTAACGGAAAATAGTACAGTAATGTTTTTATGACTTAAACATTAATTAAATCTTCTGTTAACGAATCTTTTAAAGAGAGTGGTTAAGAGTATATTTGCAAAAAATCTGAATATTCAATGCGTTGGCTAATTTTTATTGTTTTCTATCTTATTATTGATGTGTATGCTTTCCAGGTTTTACGGGGTTTCACTCGTAGCAATTGGGTGCTTGGAATTTATATTTTTATTTCAATTGCGGTAGTAGGTAATTTTATCTATCAATGGCTGCAGCCCACGGAAGGTGCTGTGCTTTCTCTCGGGCGGGGTTATGCTTTTGGATTCCTGCTTGCAGTAATGCTAGCTAAATTATTAATGAGCCTTTTCATGTTCGGTGAAGATATTTATAGGCTCGGAGCAGGTACCTTGAATAGGTTTTCATCTGAAGAGGGATTTAACATGCCCTCGAGACGGAAATTTATAGGACAACTGGCCCTTGGGATTGCTGCAATACCATTGGCCTCAGTTTTGTATGGGATGTACCAGGGGCGATATAACTTTAGGGTATTGCGGTATACCCTCTACTTTGAAGACCTTCCGGATGCCTTTGATGGTTATAAACTCAGCCAGATAAGTGATATTCATAGCGGAAGTTTCGATAATAAAAATAAGATTAAATACGGCATAGATCTTTTAAATAAGCAGCAGAGTGATGTGGTGTTGTTTACCGGTGACCTGGTTAATAATGTTGCTGCCGAAATGGATCCCTGGAAAGAAATGTTTTCCTCCATAAAGGCAAAAGATGGTGTTTATTCTGTCCTGGGTAATCACGATTATGGCGATTATAAACAATGGTCTTCAACAGAAGAAAAAGAAGAAAACCTAAATAAATTAAAGAAAACTCATCAGGAAATGGGGTGGAATCTTCTCCTGAATGAGCATCGTTTTATCGAAAAGAATGGAGGCCGGATAGCATTGGTCGGTGTAGAAAACTGGGGAATTGGGGGTTTCAAAAAAGCAGGGGATCTAGATGCTGCTGCGGACGGACTTTCATCGAAGGATTTTAAAGTACTGCTTAGTCATGATCCTTCACATTGGCAGGAAATAGTGAAGATGGATCAGAAGAACTATCATTTAACATTAAGCGGTCATACTCATGGAATGCAGTTTGGAATTGAAATTCCAGGTTGGTTTCGTTGGAGCCCAGTGCAATATCGTTATAAAAACTGGGCGGGGATCTATGAAGAATTTGGCAGGTATATTAATGTGAATCGAGGTTTTGGTTACCTTGCCTTTCCCGGGCGTGTGGGTATATGGCCAGAAATCAGTGTTATTGAGCTTAAAAAGGGTCCTAAACCTGTATAATTACCAGAAATTGCTATATTTGATTAAGCCGATGCTGTACTAACGAAAAATTATACTGATGTCTAAGTTTGGTGAATTAGTAGATCTAAAAATTCCTGTTTTACTGGATTTTTATACTGAAGGTAATCATGCGTCGGAGGCTATGCATCCTGTTTTAAGGGATGTTGCCGGAGCGCTAGGAGATAAGGCGAAAGTAATTAAGATAGATATTGATAAGAACTCCCGGTTAGCAGAAGCATTACGGGTAAAAGCACTTCCTACTTTAATGATCTATAAGGAAGGAGAAATGAAATGGCGTCAAAGTGGAGAACAGGATGCGCCAACGCTAATTGGTTTGCTAAAAGAATATGTTTAAAGGCTTTTGAACTCATAGCCTTTTTTAGAATAATAATCCAAGAGTTTTGGTAAAGTGTATTTTAAGTTTTTCGAAGCTTTATTGCTATCGTGAAAAACAATAATACTTCCTTCTGTGGCATATTTAATCACATTCTCATAGACTGATTCTTTCCTGGTGTTTCGGTTAAAATCCCAGCTGATGACATCCCACATCACAATCTTAAAACCGAGTTTAGAGAGTTTTCTGGCTTGAGAATTCTTTAATTTTCCGAAGGGGGGCCTGAACAATTTTGGCCGTGGATTTTGTGGGTGTTTTTTTTCAAGAAGGGCTTCAGTTAATAATACATTTTGTAAATATTTTGATGTTGGGGTTTTCCAACCATTCAAATGATTAAAACTGTGATTTCCAATTTGATGACCTTTATTGAGCATTTTCTGAAAAAGCTCAGGATTCTTCCTGATGTTCTCACCGATACAGAAAAATGTAGCTTTTGCCTGAAATGCTTCCAACTGATTCAATACCCAAGGTGTAACTTCGGGAATAGGACCATCATCAAAAGTGAAAAAAATACTTTTTTCGGTATTTAACCGTGAAAGCCTTTTTGGATAACACCATCGAAGAATGGAAGGATATTTAACAAGCAACCTCCGCATATTAAAATTAGAAATGTGTACCTAAAATTTTTGAACCTCATAGCTCGGCAAGAAGAGATAAGGTGTCATCGATCTTCAGGTGGTTTAATTATTCAGTAGAATCTAACTTTACCTCTTGGGTCTGCTGGTCTAGTTGCTGCATTGCATCTTGCCTAAGGGCTTCTTCTATCGGAACCTCTTCAGGCTCAATTGTCTCTTCTTCGCCATAGAAATGTCTGAACATTCTGAGATGTTCATTGAATTCATCGGCTTTTTCCTGAATAATCTCTTCATCTTGATTTCTTACCAGTATATCAACCAGGCTTCTATAGCGCTCCATATCAGAGATAATTTCATCTGCATAACGATATTGCCTGTCCACGCCCCAGGTGCTGTACCATTTCAGGTTTTCCTGGTATTTTTTGGCAACCTTCTCCCATATTTCACGGGCTCTTTCTGGCTCACCCACTTTATAATAAGCATCTATATAAGGCTCTACTAAGCTGTAATACCCATAAAATTCAACCGGAGTATGTTCCATAGCCAGGTCTAATATTTCTTTAGCTCGGGCAGTGTCCCCTTCATTAAGAAGATTCTCCACCAGGCGAGCCAGGTTGCTCCTATAAGTAATAGAATTTTTACGGGTTTCTGGATCGTGATAAATATCATCACTGCCCATATTTCCCCAATCCCAGCTCTTCACGATTTCATACATTTTTTCGGTATTCACTCTGCCCATATCATATGGGTTTCTGGGGTCAATAGGTGTTTTTATCGGTACAAGTTTGTAGGCTATTCCCTCGAGTTGAAGATGGTCTTTCATCCAAAGGTAATCATCATCGCCATAGCTTCCACCAGTGAAATATATTGGGCGCTCCCAATTGTTATTTGCGATGATATCCAACATCATCAACCTGTTTTTATATAGGATTTGACTGTCTATTTGCAGATCGATATGATCCACAATTTGATCGGCAAATTTCTCCTGAACAATTCCATTTTTAAGGACTGTTTGTTTGTCTACAGGAATGCGGACATTTTTGGAAGGAAAGGTATTTACAAACTGTCCGCTTTGTAATTCAGCTTTCGTCCTAGGATCGTCATTTTGGATGTAATTTAAGAATGTTTTAAGTGGTAGGGTGTCCTGAGTGATTTCCCTAAAGAAGACCGCATCATTTTTTCCGGTATAATCCTCCGCTTCAAATTGAGAAGGGATCGGATCACTATCAAAAGCCTTTTGCTTCATCTGGTCTATATACCAATCAGTGGCGAACAGACTTGTATTTACCACCCTTACATCGGTTCGATAACGTTCAATTTGCTGGACATACCATAAGGCAAAGGTGTCGTTATCCCCTATGGTAAAAATAATTCCGTTTTGGTCTACTGAGTCCAGATACATTTTAGCCATACTAAGAGTTGTATCCCTTCCACTTCGGTCATGGTCATCCCAATTCTCAGAGGCCAACAGAACGGGAACCCCGAGTAACGAAACCATAATTACCACTGGCGCCACAATCTTTGGTGTAAAGAATTTTTTAGCCCAATCGAATAAGGCATAAACTCCGATACCTATCCAGATCGCAAAAACATAAAATGAACCTACCAGTGCGTAATCTCGTTCTCTTGGTTCAAAGGGTCTTTCGTTGAGGTAAATTTTAAGGGCAATTCCGGTAAAAAGGAAAAATACCAGTAACACCCAGAAATTATTTTTGTCACGTTTAAAATGAAATACCAGTCCGATGAGTCCTAATATGAATGGTAAAAAGTAATAAGTATTCCGGGCTTTATTATTCTTTACATCTGAAGGAAGGTTCTCCTGTGGTCCCAGACGCATTTCATCCAAGAATTTAATTCCACTTAGCCAGTTTCCATGTAAATCATCATACTTTCCCTGAATATCATCCTGGCGTCCTACAAAATTCCACATAAAATATCGCCAGTACATATAACCTATTTGGTATTCCAGTAGATAAGCAATATTGGAGGCAAAGGATGGCTTTTCAACGTTAATATACTCTCCAAACTGTTGTAGAAACCTATGGTAATCCGTATTATCTAGGTTCCCCTGGGCGTATTCATTTTTGAATTCCTGGATTGCCTGTAAAAGTTGTTCTTGCCCCTGGTATTCTCTCTTAACGGTAAATTCCAGTGGACCTGTAAATTCCATGTAATTGGCAGCATGTTCACTGCTCCACATTCTCGGAAGAAATGCCTTATGGCTGTCATCTAAGTTTTGCCGGGCATTTTTATAATCGTTAACAATGACATATTCACCTTTCTCCTCGTCTTTTTCATAATGTGGCTTGCCATCCTTATATGGATTTTCCGGATCTAAACCGCTATACATTTCTGAAAATTGCGGACCATAGAAGAGATGGGTCTCTCCATATTGTTCCCTGTTATAATAGGCTAGTAATTCCCGGGCATTGTCGGGGCTATTTTCGTTGATTACTGTAGGAGCATTTGCCCTAATTGGGAGCATCACCCAACTGGAAAAACCAATCAGAATAAACAATATTGATAAAAAGAGGGTATTTAACTGATAGTAATTCTTTTTTCGAGAATAGTTTATTCCGAAGTAAAATGCGATCACAATTACCAGGAATGCTACAATAGTACCAGTATTAAAGGGTAAGCCGAGGGAATTGGTGAAAAACAATTCTGAAGCCGCAAAGAAAGTAAGGGTGTAGGGTAGAAGTAGTTTAAAAATAAACATCAATACAGCTACTACCACGATATTGGCTATAATAAAATTCTTTACCGTTACCTTTTTGTAGTGTTTAAAAAAATACAGGAAACCAATAGCCGGAATGGTAAGTAACCCTAGAAAATGAACCCCAAAAGAAAGCCCGATAACTAAAGAAATAAGAATAAGCCAGCGGTTTCCACGTGGTTTAAACATATCGCGTTCCCAAAGTAATCCCAGGTAGAAAAGCAAGGCCATAATGCAAGCAGCCATGGCATATACCTCTGCTTCTACTGCACTAAACCAGAAGCTATCGGTAAAAGTGAAGGCCAGTGATCCCACAGCAGCACTTCCCAGGACAGCGATCTTTTTTGCAATATTTAATTTTTCAACTGGTCCTGCTATTTTAAGTACCAGTAGGCTTATTGACCAGAACATAAATAGCACAGCAAATGCACTTGCCGCTCCCGACATAAAATTTACCATCAGGGCCACTTTAGTCTCATCCGGTGCAAACATGGAGAAGAATGCGCCAGTCATCTGATAAAAAGGAGCTCCGGGAGGATGTCCTACTTCCAGATTAGCCGAAGTGGCTATATATTCCCCAGCATCCCAAAAACTGGCCGTTGGTTCTAAGGTTAAGGTATAAGTAGTAAGTGCGATAAAAAATACTAGCCAACCAAATATCTTATTCCACTTTTTAAAGCTAAAATCCCTCATTATTGATTTAAATTGAATCCTGAGTGGCGAATTTAGTAATAATATTGTGAACCCTTAATCAGTAGCGTTTAAAACCCCTTTTAATTTAAAAAGCTTTGAAAATGTGGCCGATAAATTTCTGCTTTATGGCCCATTCTGATTCCCAATAAAAATACTCTTCGAATTTATGGAAAAAAGTTTGTGTAAATAAAAGTTTGTTTTAAATTTGCATCCGCATTTAAGCATTGGCCTATGGTGTAACTGGCAACACGTCTGGTTTTGGTCCAGAAGAGTCTAGGTTCGAGCCCTAGTAGGCCAACAAAAAGAGGAAACCGAATTCTGAAAAGAGTTCGGTTTTTTATTGCATTGAATTGGGATATAGGATTCAGAATTGGGGAGAAAGTTTAAGGTTGTTTTTACCTAAATTTATTATTAATCTTTTACAAAGAGAAAATCATCTTAAACTGGAGCCGAGCTATAAATTCTTCACTTTTTTACTACCCCGTCCGAAAGATTGCGGCTTATTATTAGAATAGAAAACCCGAAACACCCCGGTATCTATTGCATAAAATATTTAACTACTTCAACTCGATTTTGATAAATGCTTTGTAATTTAGTTTCAGCAAATTTTAAATAACAATTGTGGCCAGAGAATTTTTTAATGAAAATCACAACGTTTTTAATACGCTCTTCGAAGCGGCTTCCGAAGGCGTTATCGTTGTCGATAGTAGTCAAATAATAGTGACCGCTAATTTGGCAGCCCTTCAGATGTTCGGATATGAACGCGGGGAGCTGGTTGGCCAACATCTTAATATTTTAATTCCCCCTAACTATAAACCCAACCACTCCAAGCATTTTAAGGATTTTCTATCCCACAGCGAAAAGCGCCAAATGGGACATGGCCGGGAATTATTCGGCATAAGAAAAGATGGTAGCCAGTTTCCTGTAGAGGCCGGTCTAAATCCCTTTCGAATCGATGAAGAAGAATTTGTGATGTCCCTGATTGTGGACATTACCATCCGGAAAGAAAATCAAAAACGCATCCGGGAATTAAATGCAGAACTGGAAGACAAGATAAAAGTTCGAACTAAAGAACTCCGTGAAACAGTAGACAATCTTGAGAAAGAGATTAGTAAAAGAAAAGAGGCCGAAAAAAGGATTAAACTCGCCCTTAAACAGGAAAAGGAACTTAACGAACTTAAAACGAAGTTCCTATCTCTTGTTTCCCATGAATTTAAAACTCCTCTAAGTGGTATACTAACTTCGGCCACACTTGCAGAAAAGTATGTTAAGGGAGACCAGCAGGAAAAACGTGATAAGCATCTTCGAACCATCAAAGATAAAGTGCATTATTTAAATAATATTCTAAATGATTTCCTTTCCCTGGAACGGTTGGAATCGGGGAATGTGAATTATAAATACAGCAGTTTTAGTTTGAATAAGGTCATTAATGATGTGATTTATAACGCCAATGTAACCCTAAAATATGGTCAGGAGATAGAATATCCCCGGGATTTGGATGAGGTTGTCCTTTATCAGGATGAAAAGATCCTGGATCTTGTTTTATCTAATTTGATCGGTAACGCCATAAAATACTCACCTGAAAATTCTACGATCCATTTTAGAATTGAGAATAACGATAATATGGTTATTTTTGAGGTTTCTGATGAAGGAATGGGAATCCCTGAAAAGGATCAAAAACATATTTTCGAACGGTATTTTAGGGCCGAAAATGCCTTGTTAAATCAAGGAACTGGGATTGGGCTCAATATTGTGAAGGTTCACGTAGAGAATATGGGTGGAAAAATTCATTTTAAAAGTGAGGAAAACAAAGGCTCAACTTTTATAGTGCAATTACCGAATTACGAACGTTAAATAGTTTTGCTAATTTTAGTACTATCCTAATGGTACTTGAAATTTATATTGATGAAGAAAATATTGCTTATTGAAGACGACGTTACGGTACGAGAGAATACCGCCGAAATCCTTGAATTATCAGATTTTTCTGTAGTAACTGCTTCAGATGGAAAGCAAGGAGTCACAAAGGCGAAAAGCGAATTACCTGACATTATTGTTTGTGATATTATGATGCCTGAGATGGATGGGTATGATGTATTAACAGCACTATCCAAGACTCCTGAAACTAGTGGTATTCCTTTTATCTTTCTTTCCGCAAAAACAGAGCATAAAGACGTACGCAGAGGAATGGATCTGGGAGCTGATGATTACCTCACAAAACCTTTTGAGGAGTCTGATTTATTGAGTGCCATCGAAAGCCGTTTGGCGAAGGTGGAGATCCTTAAAAGTGATAAAATTGCTCAGGACCCAAAAGAACAACAACATATCCCAAACCTTACCGCCTTTAGGGAGTTGATGAAAACCGGTGAACAGCAAAATTTTAAGGCAGGGGAAAGTGTTTATGAAGAAGGCAAAACTTCGGTGAATTTCTATATGGTAGAGCGCGGTGTTGTAAAAGCTCATAAATTTGATTCCCGTGGCAAGGAAATTATCACACAATTATATAAAGACGGAGATTTCTTTGGGAGTCTTAGTTTTAATACAAGCTCAGCATATAGAGAATTTGCAACCGCTATGGAGGATACCACTCTTTATACTCTTTCCAGAGATCAGTTGAAAGAAATTCTACATGAGAACAGTCGGGTAAGTATGGAGCTTCTTGAGGTGATGAACGAAAATCTCTTTGGAATTAAAGAGCAACTCATTGATATCGCTTATGCATCAGTACGCAGAAAAACCGCCAAAACCATATTGATGTTTGCCAGGGAAATTAAAAAGAATCCCTTACATAGTATCAGAATCTCACGTGCCGACCTCGCGGGCGTAGCGGGTATTGCCTCAGAGACCCTTATCAGAACACTTTCCGACTTTAAAAAAGAAGGCCTTATTGAAATTGAAGGTAGAAATGTGAAGATTATCGATGCAGCTAAACTTGAAAAAATAAGTTGACCAGCTTTTTTAGATATATCTGACTGCCGTCATATTTGGCTGTGGACTTTCTCTATAATTTTACCACAAATTAGAAAAGGAAATCCATGGCCATTAACATTTTAATCTTAACTGATTATTCTGCACATGCTTATAATGCAGCTAAATATGCCCTGAATTTGCCTGGTGTTGCTTCAAATTTTTACATATTACACGCGGGAGATTCAAATAAAGAGGGACTAAATGCTTGCATCGAAAAGCTTCGTCAGGAAGCCACAGCAGACGGCCATAAATTTCATGCAATCCTAAAAAATGATAATTTGATCGATGCTACTCGGAAGGTTGTGGCAGAAAAGGATATTGATCTTATAGTTATGGGCGCGTCGGGCAGAAGTTCCGATCAAATCAAAGGTATTGGGACAAATACATACAATGTTTTGAGAAAGGTGAAGTGTCCCGTACTTACCGTTACGGAAAACCAGGAATTTAAAGCCTGGGAAAACCTGTTCTTCCCTATTGATTATTCCGTGATGTTGCACGGCGATATGCTGGAGGTATTTAAAAAGTTACCGTTGCTTGCAGCCTCTGTATTCAATGTGTGGGAAATAAACGGAAATAAACAAGACCAGAACCAGCTTGGTGTAATTCGGCAGGAATTAAATACCAGGTTGAGTCCAAGAGCTGTAAATTTTAATACTATCGATACAAATTCCCAACTTGGCGGGCAATTCTGGAAGGATGCGAAATCCTCTGCAAATCTGGTGGTGCTTATGGCACGTAACTTGAAGATATCAGATGAATTGTTGTTGCATCCTCCCATTCAGAAAGGGGCCCAGGTCTCAAGGCCGCCAATATTAATCCTTCATGGATAAAAAAGTTTCATTCATTTTAGAATAAAACGAAATTAGCCCCAAAAAACCTGTTCTTAACCGAGCAGGTTTTTTATATTCTGGACCCATATAAAATTTAATCTCTGGACTGAAAGATTTTCAGATAAAGGTGGGTGGACATCTTCCTGGCGTTGTTTTTGGCACGATTAGCCAGTTCGCCTTCAAAAAGTTCATCAATGGTTTCAAACCATAGGTTAAGCCATACTCCAAAATGTTCGGAGTGGATCTCGTTTTTATTATCCTGGTCTACCTTTATATGGACTTTCTGTGGGTTGCCGCGGTATATTCCTTTAAAGAAAAGATTGCTTTCCCAAAAATCTGTCAATTTTTCCAGGTGTTTTTCCCAATCCTCTATTGTATCATTGAAGAAATAACCAATTTCCGGGTTCTTCCGTACCTTGGAATAAAACCGGGAAATGAGAGTGAAAACATCTTCCCGATTTTGAATGTCATCCTTCATTTGCTTAGATAATATTTATTAGAATAAAGCTTATTGAGACGGCTAAGCTAAGCAATAATGCATTAAATAAAATTTTTGGTTTAAACTGCGCCAGAATAGCAGCGTTGAAGCCCATGCAAACGCTTACTACCACAAAGAGCTGTAACATATCCCAAAATCCGTGGCCCTGCATTAAAATGAGCATGGCTGCCACTGATCCCAGACAACTGGAAGCTATTATTCCTATGGTGGAATAGCCCAACGGAGTTTCTTCAAAATCTGCAAGCAGGGAGCTGTAAAGTTTCATTATAGTGATTTTTTAGATTAGGGTTAAATTTACCCTGCTTACTCCCGGATATATATGACTCAAATCATAAAGAAAAAAGGCAAAGCCGGAAAGAAGGTTTCCAGACTGGGACGGCTCAATTACTGAGTTTTCTAATTTTTAAACCTTAAAAATGTTTCCTTTTCCAGTGCCTCCCTGTGATCGGGGTGAGCTATGGAAATTAATGCTTTAGCCCGTTGCTTTAGGTTTTTACCGTAAAGATCTACCACTCCGTATTCGGTGGCGATATAATGTACGTGCGCCCGGGTTGTAGTTACTCCTGCTCCCTCTTTTAAATAAGGAACAATCTTTGAAATTCCTTTTGCAGTAACCGACGGCATGGCAATAATTGGTTTTCCACCTTCGGAAAGTGAAGCTCCTCGAATAAAATCCATTTGTCCTCCAACCCCTGAGTATTGATATTTTCCTATGGTGTCTGCACAGACCTGTCCTGTAAGATCAATTTCAAGAGCGCTGTTTATTGCCGTTACCTTTGGATTTTGGCGAATGATGGCAGTATCATTTGTATACCCCGCTTCCTTAAAATGGACTATTGGATTATCGTCAATGAAATCATAAAGTTTTTGCGATCCCAAAGCGAAGCAGGTTACCAGTTTACCGGTTTTAATCTCCTTCATCTCACCGGTAATCACACCTGACGCTACTAATGGAAGGATCCCATCCGAAAACATCTCGGTATGTATTCCAAGGCGTTTGTGATTTCTGAGATTTCTTAAAACCACATTAGGAATCCCGCCGATACCCATCTGGAGGGTTGCTCCATCTTCAATAAGACCGGCAACATGTATTCCTATTTTAGTCTCAATTTCGGATGGTTCGTGGATATTCAAAGCAAATATCGGGTGATCAACTTCACAGGCGGCAGCGATACGACTGATATGAATATTGCCATCCCCGTGGCTTCTCGGGACCTGTGGATTGATTTGCGCAATCACCTTCTTTGCTGTTTGAATCGCAGGCAGGGTAATATCTACGGAAACACCTAATGAGCAATACCCGTGTTTATCAGGTGGAGAAACCTGAATGAAAGCAACATCAAGGGGGAGAATATTCCTTCTGAAAAGCAAGTGCATTTCACTAAGAAAAATGGGAATATAAGCCCCAATAGAAGAATTAACAGCCTCTCTTACGTTACCGGCTACAAAACAACTATTGGTGATAAAGGAATTGCTATATGGTTTTTGAGTGTACTTAGCGGTTCCTTCAGTATGAATTTGTATGATTTCAACCTCATTTAATTCCTTGTATCTTTCGCTTAAGGCATCGATTAAGGTGTTGGGGGTCATTGCAGCACCCTGGAAAAAGACACGATTACCAGATTTCACTACCGAAACGGCCTCGGCCGGAGAAACAATTTTGAGGTTGGTCATTCCTTAATCTTTTATGCTTTTATATTGAGTTTGAAATTAATGCTTATCTCCTCTTCGATTACTATAAGCCCAAAAATTTTACTTGGAGCTTCCAGGTCAAAATCTTTGATATTTAAGGCCAGTTTTCCTTCAAAACATAGCTGATCCTCACCGGTTACCTTAATCGGGAAACGATAATTCTTATCTTTTCCAGCAATTTCAAAATTTAAGGTTACATGAGCATTTTGTTGGTCCGACATTTCTATTTGCTGGATTTTAAGCAGGATTTCAGGATGTTTCTCGGTTTTTAGTAGTTCCCTGAAGTCTTTATTAATTCTTCTGTTTCCACAGTCAAAGTTCGTATTCTCTAATGGGAGTATGCTGTTTCTAAAATCCAGCACATTACCTTTTTCCGAAAAATTAACAGTGATACTCTGGTTCTCAAAACAGACTGTATTGAATTCGCATTCAAACTGACTAATATTGGTGTTCCCCGAAATGCTTAAACTGCTCTCAGGCAGGATTTCTATTTCACGGGTTTCCACACTGGGTTGAGCAATACCTGCCAAACTTGAAATCAGAAGACTAAATAATAACAGGTAGGTTTTCATTTTTTCTTTTTTAGCGATTTTTATTAAAGTCGATATCATTAAAATATAGCGAATTCCTTGCCAAAATGATATAAAAAACCCCGGGATAACCTTTTAAAGGTTAAGCCCGGGGCAACTTTCAATTTAGAAACTAATTACTGCTTCAAGGTTGAAGCCGTTGAATTGTGCTTCGTCATAGAGGGTTCCGGCAGGATAGTCATTATACTGCTGGTTCACGTATTCAATTTTTGCAAGAACGTTCTTGGTCAAAAACCATCCACCTCCTACGTTGAAACGGTTGACAGAAACATCCTCATTGCTTGCCGTATTGTAGCGAGTACCAATGTAGAAGTCTTCATCCTGACCAAAGCGGTAGATAAGCTCACCTGCATATTGATTCCAATCATCATTTTCAGTTGATGCATTTTCATAGATTCCAAAGAACTCAAGGCCGCCTACTTTGATGAATGGGTTGATCATGAAAGAAGTAAGTTCTTCTCCAGTGGCAGGGTTAATTCTACCAGCTCTGAAATCACCTTCAATTACATTGTAGTATCTTGTTCCTGCACGGTCACCACTGTAAAGGTATTGTGTAGCTCCTCTTGAACCCACAGGTCTGAATCCAGAGTGAAATACAGATCCTGTTAATCTAAATCTGAAATCTTCACTTATTTGCTTGTCATAACCAAATTTGGCAAGGTAAGAAGGATCTCTATCTGTCTTTTTGGAACTTTGGTTAATTGTACTGTTAGTAAAACCTGCCATTGCTAACCAGGGCCCGTTGAAATAGTAAACCTCTGCACCAACTTCAGTAGTAAAACTATCCATTAAATAGTTACCTACGAATGGATTGTAAAGGGCCATTGCGTTGTCGGATCTTCTAAAGTGAGCGTCACCATAGTTATTCTCCATGTGACCAATTTTCACTCTCCAATTATCCATAACGCCTGCCAGGTCTTCGCTGATCCATTCAAGACCATCGATTTGGATGTACCCACCCTTAACATAGGCTTCATTGTGGTGTAAAGAAGAAAGATACGTCCTTAAGTGCATTCTCATTCCCGGAGCTAAAAGAACATCAAGATCAAGGTTGGCGGTAGCAAGGTTGAAATTAGTTCCAAGTTCAGCAAGATCGTCCTCCTCCCCTGAAGAATTTTCCTGACGTAGTCCTTGTAATTGTATTGTGGAAGCACCTCCAACTCTAACCTGTACACCGTCAAAGTATGTCTCAGTGTCTTTTGGTGCTTCAAAATCATTGATTCCACGCTGATCTACTTCCCTGAAGTTTGGTAGATCTCTATCCCAAATCGTTTTGTTTTGTTCTTCTACCTCTACCTCCTGTGACTGAGCTTGAAAGCCTACTGCCATCAAGAGTGCGATACCTGAATATTTAATTAAATTTTTCATTTTTTTAATTGTTTAAAATGTTTAATTGGATTGATTATTTAGTAAAATTTGTGGTGAATTTGATAGTTACTTCTTCCCCTGTGGTAATAGTTCCGAACATAGCAGTAGGGGGATCTACTTTGAAATCGGTCATATTAAGAGTCTTTTCTCCAGAAATCTTAATTGTATTTCCATTCACGCTCATGGTGAAATCGAGTGGGATTTGCTTTGTCGCTCCCGCGATCTTCAAAGTTCCCATTCCTTTGACGTTATAAGTATTGTTTCCGGTTTCCTGGAAATCTTTTACTTGTTCCAGGTTAAACTCTATGTTTTTGTACTTATCTGTATTTAAAGCTTTATAGGTATTTTTATCCATGCCACCTTTACCGCTTTTTAAACCTTCAGCTGGAATAGTAACCTGTAAGCCTTTAAGCCCGGTAATTTTCCCCTCTTCAGATTCTAAAACAGCGCTACCGGATTTTTTTTCTGCATCTAATTCCCAATCATGAATATTTGATGTCCCTTCCACTTTAATTACAGAAGAGGATTGCAAATTAAAATTCTGGCTTTGGGCTGTACCTAATACGAATAAAAATAGTACTAGGGCGATTGATATTGAACTTCTCATGATATTAGGTTTTTAAGTTTGGTACAAAGTTGAGGCATAAATCCTGCAGAATTTATGACGGCAGTCAGATTTTGGAATATTTGAGTGCCGATTAAGAAGATATCGGATTGTTTTTCATCTAAAAAAATATACTCTCGGAAGGTAACTCAGTACTTATGAGCCATAAAAACCTAAAAAACAATGACTTACATTTTGTTACGTTGTTTTTATAAGTGTAACAAAAGTGTCATTAAATTTGATCTTAAAATTGTATGTAGTTAATTTGAACTTGGGATTCTTTACTACTAATAATAAAGTTCATCCGTCTTTAAGTTCAGGAAACGGGAAGTGGCAAAGAATGTGCTAAGCCAGGTTATAAGTATACCGGTTAAGAAAACTCCGATAAATAATGCCGCAAGCATTTTTATATCTCCCGTTAGGTTTAATTCAGGAAAACTATTATCAAGGTAATAAAGGAATGCGGCCATTCCAATTAATGCCAAAATAGCGCCAATAATCCCTAACTTTACACTTTGCCAGATGAAAGGTCGTCTAATAAAGCCTTTTGTGGCACCAACCATTTGCATAGTCTTAATGATAAACCTCTTGGAATAGACCGAAAGTCTAATGGAGCTGTTTATAAGCAATACAGCTATAAAAGTAAATATCCCGCTGGCGACAAGCACCCAGAAACTGATTTTTTTAACATTGTCATTCAGTAAAGAGATAAGGGGTTTATCATAAGTCACTTCATCGACGAAGTTTTTACCGGTAAGTTCTGCAGCTATTTCATCAACCTGTTCAGCCGAAACATAATCTGCATTCATATAAACGTCGATAGAATTCTGTAAAGGATTATAGCCCAGAAATTCCATAAAATCCTCGCCAATTTCTTTACTGTGAGCCTCTGCGGCATCCTCTTTTGAAATAAAGTTGGTGGATTTGGTGTATTCTGCCATAGCAAGGCTTTTTTTGAGTTCTTCCATTTCCACCTCTTTAGCTGAATCCTTAAAATAAACAGTAAGGGCTATCTGCTCCTTAAAGTGATCGGCTACTTTTTTAGTGTTAAGCACCAGCAATCCAAGCATTCCTAATAAAAAAAGTACCAATGCGATACTTATAACAACTGAAAAATAAGAAGAAATCAACCTGCGTTTCTGGTACTTTTCAAAAGATGTGCTCATAGGGCGACCTGGATATTTTTTGTAAAAATATAAAAGTTAAGCGTTCAATTACTTTAAAACGTTTAAAGTTGAAAAAAATTAGCAGAGAATAAAAGTTTTCTGCCAGGTTTGCACGAAACTTTAGGTAGGTTCCGCTGGTAGTTTTACTTTTATCCTTAAAGACTAGAATAATATGAATATTTTAATTTTCGGAATTGGTGGTGTTGGTGGTTATTTTGGTGGAAAAATAGCCAAAGCGGGTTTCAACCTCACTATGTTTGCCCGTGGGAAACACCTAGAAGCGATCAGAGAAAATGGACTCGCCGTTGAAAGTATTAAGGGAAGTTTCAAAGTTAGGCCCACTCTCATTACCGATGATTTAGCTCAGGTACCAACACCTGATGTAATAATTTTAGGGGTGAAATCCTGGCAAATTCCGCAAGTTGCAAAGCAACTTAAACCGATTGTTTCAGATAAAACTCTTATTCTGCCCTTACAAAACGGAGCCAATAATGTTGAAAAATTAATGGAGATCTTTCCAAAGAAGAATGTTCTAGCTGGCCTTTGTCATATAGTGAGTTTTGTAGAAGAACCTGGGAAAATTAAACATGTCTCTTTCGAACCATGGATAACCTTTGGAGAAATAGACAATATAGTTACAGACAGAATTAAGCGATTAAAAGCGGTATTTGATAAGGCTGAAATCAACAGTACCATTGCTGAAAATATTAATCTGGAAATCTGGAAAAAGTTTTTATTTATTGCCACTGTAAGTGGGCTAGGTGGTTTAACAAGGGTGCCTATAGAAAAAATAAGGGGAAGTGATTATCTCTATGATTTACTTCAAAAAACCGCACGAGAGATAAAGTCGGTAGCTAATGCCAAGGGAATACCATTAAGAAAGGATCATGTGGAAAAGGCTTTTGAAATTATCCAGAGTCAACCACCGGGAACTACAGCCTCCACACAGCGTGATATTATGGCGGGGCGTCCCTCAGAACTTGAAAATTTTAACGGATATGTTGTTAAAGAAGCAGAGAAATTAAATATTTCCACCCCCGTAAATAAAATGATTTACGAATGTTTGTTACCAATGGAAAGGGAGGCAAGGGGAAATTAACTATGCCCCGTTTTCTCCGGTTAAGTCCAATTCTGTGAAGTTTTCATCTATGATCATGGTAAGACAACCGTTCATCTGCAAATGTTCCAAGGATTTAATTTCATTATCAAGCTGAATGGACTTTATTTCAAATGGTAAACCATGGATTTTTAATTTGAAAATTTTACAATCGCTTTCAAATGAACCTTCTTTATGCTGCTGGATAATCATTTGATTTTTCCTACCAGTAAGCTTAAAGCTTCTAAGACAAAAACGCCCTTTAGTATAGTCGTATCCATCATGGGCATCATCAAAGAATTGAGAATCTTCCTTACCTTTTTTGTAATACACCTCCAGGGTAATCTCTTCAATCTTTTTTTCCTCTACGTGTTGTTGCACAGGGTATTTAGGGATAATAACACCTTCTTTAATAAATATGGGCATACTATCTATTTCAGCATCTACCCACAATTCTTTCCCTCCTCTTATCAATTCATCCGTCCAGTAATTATACCATTTTCCACGGGGAATATACATACGCCTTCCTCTAGCATTAGGCTCCAGGACCGGGCAAGCCAGAATGCTGTCACCAAAGATAAATTCATCTATTCTATAATGAGTGTTGACATCTTCTTGGTCAAACATAACCAAGGATTTAATTAAAGGAACCCCTTTTTCGGTGTAACCCCGGAATGCAGTATATAGGTATGGTAATAACTGGTAGCGTAGTTCAATGAATTTTCGCACGATATCGGTGATATCTTCGTCAAAGGTCCAGGGTTCCTGATCGCCATGATCTCCGGAAGAATGAACTCTGAAGAAAGGATGAAAAGTCGCTAATTGAATCCATCTGGCATAGAGTTCACCGTGGGGTTGTTCTGCAAAACCACCTATATCGCTTCCGGCAAATGAAAAGCCCGACATAGCCAAACGTTGCACCTGAACATTGGCAATCCAAAGATGTTCCCAATTGGCAACATTGTCGCCGGTCCAGGTTGAGGTATAGCGTTGCGTTCCCGAATATGCCGCCCTGGTAATAACAAATGGTCGTTTTGGATGGGAGAATTTTTTTACTCCCTTATATGTGGCCCTTGCCATTTGCATTCCGTAAATATTGTGAGCTTTTCTATGGCTGCATGCATTACCATCGTAATCGTGTCTTACATCATGAGGAAAAGTTTTATTTGGAACTTCCATCACCGCAGGTTCATTCATATCATTCCAGATACCTTTAATCCCTATGATTTCAATTAGTTCCTGAAACAGTCCTGACCACCATTCTCTAACCTTAGGGTTCGTAAAGTCGGGGAAATAACATTCACCGGGCCAAACTTTTCCTTTTATATAGGGGCCATCTGCCCTTTTACAGAAATAATCATTTTCTAATCCTTCTTTATAAACCCAATAATTTTTATCGATTTTAATTCCCGGATCAATGATCGCTACCGTTTTAAAGCCCTCTTCTTCAAGATCCTTGACCATCCGTTTTGGATCGGGGAAGTAATCCTTGTTCCAGGTAAAACACCTGAAACCTTCCATATAATCAATATCAAGGTAAATAGCGTCACAAGGAATTTGCAATTCCCTGAATTTCGAGGTGACTTCTTTGACCTTTTCCTCAGGATAATAACTCCATTTGCATTGGTGGAAACCAAGAGCCCAAAGAGGTGGTAAATCTGGTTTTCCAGTAAGATCAGTGTAATATTCCACTACGTCAGTCATTTTCGGACCATAGATGAAGTAATAGTTCATCTCTCCGCCTTGAGCCCAAAAGCTGGTTACAAACCGTCGTTCCTGGGCAAAATCAAAATAAGACCTAAATGTATTATCGAAGAAAATTCCATAAGCCTTTTTCTTATGAAGCCCGGTGTAAAAAGGGATTGTTTTATAGATAGGATCTGTATCTTTTCCGTAAGCATACGAGTCGGTTACCCAGTTTTCAAATCGTTTCCCTTTAAGGTTTAAATGACCCGGTTTATCTCCAAGGCCAAAATAGCTTTCACCATCATGAGAGACTTTACTCATTTTTACGATATCACCACCAAATTCATAACTTTCCTCCCAGTGAAAACCGAGTTCATCCTGATTGATTAAGGTGCCATCGGCCTGATCATAAATTTTTACTTTTAAATTCTCTTTGGAGATTTCACAGATAATTTTGGTAGTGGTGATGCGGTAACAATCTTCCTTTTCCTCTATTTCTAATTTATTGTAACCAAAACTTGCATGCTTGGTAATTGCATAGGAAAAATCCTTTGCAAACCTACCGGTGGTAGAATATCTAAAACGGAGCAAACCATCCCTAAGGACTGTGATTTGCAAGGCCACATCATTTTCGGTAGCAAAATAAAGCCGATCAACATCTTTTTTAAATGAAATAACCCTGGATGGGAATACATTTCCCTTTTGTTCTAATTCGGTATTTGTGATCATAATTTATTAAATTACTGGGCAGTAAAAGAACTGAATAGTTTTTAAATATCGATTGCCGTTCACAAAATATTTATTAGCGTTTATTAACTATATTCTAGCTATGTATTTTATTACATACAATATTTAAATGCAAGAAGAGCCAAAGGGGGTATGTCTATCGCTGCAGAATATTTCCGGGATTGCCAGCCTTTTGCCGTAGTGGTTTTAACATTGTTCCTGTAATTCCCAGTTCCGAAGAATTCCTTGTCATCACTATTAAAAACTTCCTTAATTTCACCGGCCATGGGCAATCCAATACGGTAATTTTCCCTCGGGGTTGGGGTTAGATTACAGATAATTATCAAATTGTCCTTTGACTGATTTCCTTTTCTGATATATGATATAATTGAATTCTCAGCATCACTGTAATCAATCCATTCAAAACCTTCAGGCACAAACTGCTTTTCATACAAAGCGGGTTCCGAAGTATAGAATTCATTTAAAGCTTTTGTCAATTCCTGGATACCCTGATGTGATTCATATCCCAGTAAATGCCAGTCCAAGCTCTTTTGAAAATCCCATTCGTCACTTTGCCCAAATTCACACCCCTGAAATAACAACTTGGTTCCTGGATGGGTAAACATATAGGCATAAAGCAGCCGCAAATTAGCAAAGCGCTGCCAATGATCTCCAGGCATTCTGCCTAAGATAGAGTGTTTGCCATACACCACTTCATCATGAGATAGGGGGAGCATAAAATTTTCAGTAAAGGCATAGGTGAGGGAAAAAGTAATATTATTTTGATGATGCTTACGATAAATTGGCTCTTTAGAGAAATACTCAAGGGTATCGTGCATCCAGCCCATCATCCACTTCATTCCAAAACCAAGTCCGCCTAAAAATACCGGTTTTGAAACCCCCTTGTAAGCAGTAGATTCTTCAGCAATAGTCTGTATATCTGGAAAAGAAGCATATACTTCTTTATTGAGTTCTTCCAAAAAGAAGATGGCTTCCAGGTTTTTATTTCCACCATACTCGTTAGGTTCCCATTGTCCCTCTTCCCGGGAATAATCAAGGTAAAGGATTGAAGCAACGGCATCTACCCGTATCCCGTCTATATGGAACTGATCTAACCAAAATAAAGCATTGCTTATTAAGAATGCTCTAACTTCGTTTCGGTTATAATTGAAAATTAAACTCTTCCAGTCCGGGTGATAGCCTCTTTTGGAATCCGGATGTTCATATAGGTGGGTTCCGTTAAAATAGCCAAGACCATGACTATCTTCCGGAAAGTGGGAGGGGACCCAGTCTAAGATCACGCCGATGTTATTTTTGTGAAAGGTATCTATTAGAAATTTGAATTCGTCTGGATAACCAAAACGTGAGCTTGGTGCAAAATATCCTGTAATTTGATATCCCCAACTTGGATCGTATGGATATTCCATAATAGGCATTAGCTCAACGTGGGTAAAGCCCATTTTTTTTACATAGGATACCAGGTCACTCGCGAGTTCGCGGTAAGAGAGGGATCGGTTTTCTTCTGTTTTTTTCTTCCAGGAAGATAAATGCACTTCATATACTGAAAAGGGCGCATCAAGGGAGTTATTTTTTTTACGATTTTTCATCCAGGATTGATCTTCCCAGTGGTAGTTGTCTTCCCAAACAATCGAAGCTGTATTTGGTGGGTGCTCGCAGCGCCTGGCATATGGATCGGCTTTTTCAGTGATGATATCGTTATGATGACTGTGAATTTTATACTTGTATAAATTCCCCTTTTCAACATGGGGAATAAAACCTTCCCAAATTCCGCTGCCATCCCAGCGCACATTTAATTGGTGCTGACCATCTTTCCAGAAATTGAAGTCTCCAATGACTGAAACCTGTTTTGCTCCAGGGGCCCAAACCGAAAAATAGGTTCCTTCCACATTATTGAGTCTTATGGGATGAGAACCAAATTTCTCGTACAACCTAAAATGTTTACCACTCTTAAACAGATCAATATCAAACTCCGAAAATAAACTGTGCGTTATCACTTCTGCCATATTATCCTATAGTTGTTCCCGGGGGAAGTATTGCCTCTTTTTTAAGCACGACAATTCCCTCTTTTATCACATAAGCATCTGTTTCTTCATCAGCTAAGTGCGGGCCTCCGTTAATAGTTGTGTTATCTCCAATTCGACAATTTTTATCAATAATGGCATTTTTAATCTTGCAGTTTTCTCCGATCCCTGCGAGAATTTCAATGTTATTCCCTTCAATTTCTTCTAAAGATTCATAGAAATCCGTACCCATCATATAAGAGTGCATGATAACCGAACCCTTACCAATTCTGGACCTAATACCTATTACTGAAGACTCAATTTTATCCGCATGGATTATGCAGCCTTCGGCAATCACTGCTTTTTTAAGCCTTGTGCCTGATATTTTAGAAGTTGGAAGAATTCTCGCCCGTGTATAAACCCTATTTTCCATATCATACAGGTTGAATTTAGGAATGTCTTCTGTGAGGCCAATATTGGCTTCGAAAAAGGATTCAATATTTCCTATATCAGTCCAGTATCCTTCAAACTGGTAACTGCAAACTTTTTTATTTCCTATAGCTTGAGGAATTATTTCTTTACCAAAGTCTACAGTGGATTGATCGTCCATAAGTTTAACCAGCAATTCGCGGTTAAAGACATAAATCCCCATGGAACCTAAATACAAACGACCTTCTGATTCCATTTCGGGTCCTGTAGGTGAGGTCCAGTCGGGGAGTAGTTCAGATTTCGGTTTTTCAATAAACGAGGTGATATTATTGTCTTTGTCTGTTTTCATAATACCAAAACTCGGAGCTTCTTTCGCGTTGACAGGAACGGTACCAATAGTGATATCTGCGCCAGTATCGATATGCTGTTGTATCATAAGGTTATAATCCATATGATACAACTGATCTCCGGAAAGAATTAAAAAATATTCAAATTTATGTTTCCGGAAATGGTGCATTCCCTGCCTCACGGCATCTGCCGTCCCCTGGTACCAGGTTTTATTGTGGGGAGTTTGCTCGGCAGCTAAAACGTCCACGAATGCTGAACTAAAAAAGCTGAAATGATAGGTGTTTTTAAGATGCTTATTTAGTGAAGCAGAATTAAATTGCGTTAACACATACATCCTTTTAAGGCCCGAATTAATACAGTTGGAAATAGGAATATCCACCAGACGATATTTCCCTGCAATTGGAACTGCGGGTTTAGATCTACTTTCTGTTAAAGGGTGGAGCCTTGTTCCCTGACCTCCCCCAAGAATAACCGATAATACATTGTCGTTTAACATTTCAATCGCTTTTTATTGAGTTATACAAATCGATATACTTTTGAGCAGAAACATTCCAGGAATGGTCAATGCTCATGATATCTTTTCTGGTTTCTTTAAATTGGGGGGTGTTTTTGTAATATGTTATAGCCCTGGTTAAAGTTTGTAAAATATCACTTTCAGAAGCATCCGGATGTGTAAAACCAAAACCGCCCTGTGAAATATCTATCACCGTGTCTTTTAATCCCCCAACACTACGTACTAAGGGGATTGTGCCGTAGCGTAGAGAATATAACTGATTAAGGCCGCAGGGTTCTACCCGGGAGGGCATTAAAAGAAAATCAGCTCCGGCGTAAATCAGGTGAGAGAGTTTTTCATCATAACCAATAAAGGTGTTGTAGGCACCCTTATTTTTCTTCTTAAGACTCTTTAATTTACTCTCCAGTTCTGGGTTTCCGGAACCTAATATGAGGAAATTGAAGTCTTTATTAACTAGGGTCTTATTTAAAACCGCCGGTAGAAGATCAGCCCCTTTTTCGTAGACAAGTCGGCCAATGAAAGCGAACAGAGGTTTTGAAACAGAAAAACCAAATTCATTACAAAGCCATTTCTTATTGGCTGTTTTTCCGGATTGAAGATTTTTTGGGGAATAATTTTTAATTATGAAATTATCGGTTTTCGGATTCCACACTTCGGTATCTATCCCGTTTAAAATTCCTATGCATTTTTCCTTTTCATGACTGAGTAGGCTTTCCAGCCCGTTAGCCTCCATTTGTAACTCCTTCATATAACTAGGGGAAACCGTGGTGACACGCCAGGCGCATTTTATTCCAGCCGCTAAGGGATTTATCATACCGTCCCAGTCGAGCAAACCATTTTTGGAAATATCAAAAGCGGGGAGATAATGTACTTTATCGTGGGAAAACCAACCCTGGTATTGTGCATTATGAATGGTTAAGATCACGGGAATCTGGTTAAGCGACTTATATTTAAAACACTCCTGTGCCATAAATGGGATTAGACCCGTATGATGATCGTGGCAATGAATGAATCGAGGTTTTTCTTTTAAGGAGAGTAACCAATCCATAACCGCAATCTGAAAAGCAGTAAAGCGAGCAGTATCATCTTCTGAATAGACATAATTCGTGAAAAGAAGCTGAGGAATATCCACGAACAAAACCTCAATATCTAAAATTTTATTTTTTAATTTACGAATTTTATAAGGGTAGGAAACTTCCCCTAGTACCATTTCCGAATGATAAATACATTCGAATTCATGGGTGCTGGTGAATTTACTGTTATAAAAGGGCATAATCACTTTAGCAAGATAACCTGCCTGATGCTGATATTTTGGTAAGGAACCTACAACATCTCCCAGACCTCCAACCTTGGCGACAGGGTAACATTCAGCGCTTACATGAATTACGTTCATATCGAGTTTTTGAATAAAATATAGCCTTTAATAGGTTATTCTTAAATAATGTAATGGCTTTAATTGGGCGAAATGCTTCTAAAATCAATTCTTTTTCATTATTTCTTATAAATTTAATAAAATTAAAAGGGGATAGGTGTTATCATTTTTATATAATTATAAATTTGCCATCTTTTATTTAATTAAGAATTCTTGAAAAACCTCCTAATCCACACCCTGAAATCTCTTAAAAGTGGTTTAAAATTGTAAATTTGCAGCCGTAATTGGTGAGCAGCTCTGCGCTCAATTTGCAGTATTGAAAATTAACCCCATGAGTTACAACTTTAACGACATTGAAGCCAAATGGCAAAAATACTGGGCCGAAAACCAAACCTTTCGTGCCAGTAATTTTTCTGATAAACCTAAGTATTACGTGCTGGATATGTTTCCCTATCCATCGGGAGCCGGCTTGCATGTCGGTCATCCGCTAGGCTATATTGCTAGCGATATTTATGCGCGATACAAACGCCATATTGGATTTAATGTGCTACATCCACAGGGATATGATAGTTTTGGACTGCCAGCTGAACAGTATGCTATTCAGACGGGGCAACACCCTGCACTTACTACAGCGAAGAATATAAAAAGATATCGTGAGCAGTTAGATAAAATCGGTTTTTCTTTTGACTGGAGCAGGGAAGTGCGCACGAGTGATCCCGATTATTATAAATGGACACAGTGGATTTTTATTCAGCTTTTTGAAAGCTGGTATGATTTGGAAGCTGATAAATCACGTCCTGTTTCTGAATTGGAGGAAATTTTTTCCTCAAAAGGGAATTTAGGGATAAATGCAGCTTGCGATGATGATGTCCATGAATTTTCCGCGGAAGATTGGAAAGGTTTTTCTTCGGAAGAAAAACAAAAAATATTACTAAAATACCGGTTAACTTATTTAGCTGAAACCGAAGTGAACTGGTGTCCTCAGTTGGGAACAGTGTTAGCCAATGACGAGATTATTAATGGTGTTTCTGAACGTGGCGGTTATCCTGTGTTACGAAAAAAGATGACACAATGGAGTATGCGAATTTCTGCTTTCTCTGAGCGACTGTTAAAAGGTTTGGAGGAACTGGAATGGACAGAAAGCCTAAAGGAAAGTCAGCGTAACTGGATTGGAAAGTCTGTAGGGGCTATGGTGCATTTCGATTTATACAAGGAATCTTTAAAGCAAGTTCAGGAAGAGAGTGGTAGTTCCGGTCCAAACCCGAGAATATCGGTCTTCACAACAAGGCCAGATACTATTTTTGGAGTAAGTTTTATGACTTTGGCCCCTGAACATGATTTAGTTCAAAAGATTACCACTTCTAAGCAAAAAGCAGAAGTTGAAGCCTATATCGCAGCCAGTGCAAAACGCAGTGAGCGCGAGCGTATGGCCGATGTAAAAAGTATTACGGGAGTATTTACAGGAGCCTATGCCGAGCATCCTTTTACTAAAGAACCAGTACCAATCTGGATTGGTGATTATGTCCTTGCTGGGTATGGAACTGGGGCTGTAATGGCGGTCCCATGCGGTGATCAGCGAGATTATGAATTCGCAAAACATTTTGAAATCCCTATTCCTAATATTTTTGATAATGTGGATATTTCTGAAGCGGCATTCTCGGGAAAGGAGGGCACTGTGATCGCTAATTCCGATTTCCTAAGTGGACTTGGATATAAAGAGGCGATGCATAAAGTAATTTTAGAACTGGAAAAAACCGGCCATGGTTTTGGGAAAATCAACTATCGTTTGCGCGATGCGGTTTTTAGTCGACAACGTTACTGGGGCGAACCATTCCCGGTTTATTACGTTAATGGAATGCCTCAAATGATAGATTCTCAACATTTGCCATTGAGACTTCCGGAAGTTGAAAAATATTTACCTACCGAATCCGGTGAGCCCCCCTTAGGCAATGCTACCACCTGGGCCTGGGATACGAAATCTAATCAAGTAGTAAGCAATCAGGAAATAGATCAGGAAACTATTTTCCCTTTGGAATTAAACACAATGCCCGGATGGGCTGGAAGTTCATGGTATCTATTCCGTTACATGGATACTGGGAACACAGAGGAATTTGTCTCGGAACCTGCACAAAAATATTGGGAAAATGTTGATTTATATATAGGCGGAAGTGAACATGCAACGGGTCACTTATTATATTCTCGTTTCTGGACTAAATTTTTATACGACCGAGGCTACCTTTCTGTGGAAGAGCCCTTTAAAAAGCTTATTAATCAGGGAATGATCCTGGGACAAAGTGCTTTTGTTTACAGATTAGAAGGAGAGAATGTTTTCGTGTCTAAAAATTTGATCGGAAAAAATAAAGTTCAACCAATCCACGCGGATGTTTCTTTGGTTAACCATTCTGATGAATTGGATATCCAGGGCTTTAAAAAATGGCGTCCAGAATTTAAGGATGCGAAGTTCTTAACTGAAAAAGATGGCGTGTATGTCGTAGGGAGGGAAGTTGAAAAAATGTCCAAATCCAAATACAATGTGGTTAATCCGGATGATATTTGTGAAGACTATGGGGCTGATACTTTAAGAATGTACGAGATGTTTCTTGGACCATTAGAACAAGCGAAACCCTGGAACACCGCTGGGATAACCGGGGTGCATAATTTTCTTAAAAAACTTTGGAGGTTGTATCATAAGGGAGACAAATTTGAGGTTTCCGAAGAAAAAGCTTCACAAAGTTCTTTAAAGACTTTGCACAAAACAATAAAAAAAGTCACCGAAGATATTGAAGAATTCAGTTTTAATACCTCGGTATCTACATTTATGATTTGCGTCAATGAACTTTCGACTGAAAAATGTAAGAGTCGGGAGGTGCTTGAACCGCTAGTTGTGTTAATAGCGCCATATGCTCCCCATATCGCCGAGGAACTATGGAGTAAGTTAGGACATTCTGATTCTGTTATAATGGCTGAATATCCAGTATTTAAAGAGGAATACCTGGTGGAAAGCACAAAAAATTATCCTATTTCTTTTAACGGAAAAATGCGTTTTACCCTAGAGCTTCCTTTGAACATGGCAAAACAGGAAATTGAAGAAACAGTCTTAGCGGACGAACGCACCAAAAAACAACTGGATGGTAAAGCCCCTAGAAAAGTAATTGTGGTTCCCGGTAAAATAGTGAATGTGGTTGCCTAGGATCAAATTGAGGATTTTATAAATCCGTTTCCAAAATTCTTAGGGCGTTATATGATTCTCTAGCTAGGAGAATAAGCTTGTTAATTTGTTTCTTAATAGCTTCAGTGGTATTTTTTTATCTTGGTGGAAAATTAAGACCAGCAAAATGAAAAAAGTACTTTTCTTCGGATTCTTTGTATTGAATGTTTTTCTTCTTTCTGCTCAAGAATTTTCTTGGGAACAAGTGGCGAAGTTTCCTTTTCCCTCAGGGCTAACAGCTTCTTCTGAAAAGAAGGCTATTGCCTGGGCCGTAAACGAACAGGGCAAACGAAACATTTACTATGCGCATGCCCCTGCTTTTATCCCAAAGAAAATTACTGAATATAAAGAAGATGACGGCCAGGAAATTAGCAGCTTGCAATTTAGCGAAGATGGGAAATTTTTAGTTTATGTGCGTGGTGGAGAACACGGTGGCTGGAATGCCGATAATCCTGTTAATCCAACCCACAACATAAAAATGCCAAAAGTCGAAATTTTCAAAATCTATTTGGAAACAAAGAAAGTTGCTTTGGTGGGTCAGGGGGATAATCCTGTCATTAGTTCAAAAAACAAATTGGTTTTTACTAAAGATGGCGAAGTCTGGATAACTGACCTGGAAAGTTCAAAGGAGGCCAAAAGACTTTTTGAAGCAAAAGGCAGTGCATCTCAATTAGAATTCAACCCGGAGGGAGAAAAACTGCTTTTTGTATCTAATCGCGGAGGGTATTCGTTAATCGGAGTATATGAGGAGAGTAAGGAGCATTTAAAATGGATTTCACCTTCATTTCATAGGGATCGTAATCCACGTTGGTCTCCTGATGGTAATAAAATTGTTTTTGTGCGGACTCCTGGGGGTAAGGGGAGTGCTAAACCATTACTGGAACAACGCCATAATCCCTGGGAAATCAGGATAGCTGATTTGGCCTTGGGTGAGAGTCGTAAAATTTGGAAGGCTTCTGAGACCTTAACGGGCTCTTTGCCTACTGTTGATGGCGGGGTAAACCTGCACTGGGCAGCTAACAATCAAATTATATTCACCTCTTATGATTCAGGATGGCCACATCTATACGCTATTGATGCCAGAAGCGGCCAGATCAGGATGCTGACTAAGGGGGACTTTCATCCCGAGCATATTACTTTGAGTCCGGAAAAAAGTTCACTTGCTTTTTCAGCAAATTATGGTCCTGAAAAGGAGGATTTGGATCGCCGGCATATTGGCAGAGTTGATATCAAGTCTGGAGAAACCCAATGGTTAACTTCAGGAAAAGGAATTGAGGCCTATCCTGTTTTTTATGATGAAAAAAAGCTTGCCTTTCTCAGTGCTACTGCTAAGCGCCCTCATTTAGTTGCTATCTTGGAAGGAGGGGAAATCAAAGTGCTGAATAAAGAGATTATTCCTGAGGATTTTCCCGAGCAAGATTTAATCACTCCTAAACAGGTTAGTTTTGAGGCTGCCGACGGTACAAGAGTTTATGGCCAACTCTTTCAAAAGGATGAAAGTTCTAAGAACCCAGGCATTGTTTTTATTCATGGTGGTCCCCAACGGCAAATGTTGCTAGGCTGGAGTTATATGGATTATTATTCCAATACTTATGCTCTTAATCAATATTTGGCTGAAAGAGGATTTGCGGTGCTGTCAGTTAACTACAGACTTGGTATAGGCTATGGGCATAGTTTTCATAAACCTGATAAGGCCTATTATAAAGGAGCTTCGGAATACCAGGATATAAAAGCAGCTGGAGAATATTTAGCAGGCTTACCTTCGGTTGATGCAGATAGAATTGGAGTGTATGGTGGTTCTTATGGCGGTTATTTAACCGCGCTGGCATTGGGGAAAGACCCGGATTTGTTTAAAGTGGGCGTCGATATTCATGGGGTACATAATTTTGAAAATCGCTACGCGCTTCCGGAAGGTTATGAAATAGCACCCGATTATGAGAAAGCGAAAAAAATTGCCTGGGAATCTTCCCCCCTTGCGTATCTTGACGACTGGAAATCTCCAGTTTTATTTATTCACGGCGATGACGACAGGAATGTGGATATTAACCATACTGTTGATTTCATCCGAAGGTTTGAAGAGAAAAATTTAAAGTATGACTTTCTTATGATTCCGGATGATACCCACCACTGGATGAGATATTCTAATATGGTTAAGGTTGGGAAAGCGACTGCTTCATTTTTGGAGAAACATCTAAAAGAGTGATCAGTTTGAAGTTTTTTTTTCTTAATTTCAAATCTCGGTTTGCCACCGGGGCTTAATCCTTTTATTGTAGAAATAGTTTTCTCTCCTCTCTATCGTTAACTGAGATATAACTCCACCAGGCCTTCCGGAGTATTTAAGTAGATGGTTTTGTTTTCCTTGTCTATTTTCTCAATAAACTCATCATTCATAGGGATAAGAAGATCTTTGTCACCCTTTTTTATTTCAAATAGAGCTTGAGCTGTAGAATCATTAATTCCGGAGATTTTACCTATGTTTCCATGCTTGGAATCGATAACATCAAAACCGATGATCTCATGGAAGTAAAATTGATCTTCTCCGAGTTCCGGGAGCATGGATAGTGGTAGGTAGGCGTGTGCACCAATAAGATCTTCCGCGTCCTGCTCCGTTTCAATGTCTTCAAATTTTACTCTCAGCAAAGTGCTTTTCTGCAAAGAACTTCTTTCAATAAAAAATGGAACCAGATTCTCATTGTATTCGATGAGAACTGATTCCATTTCTGTGTAAGCTTCAGGTTCATCGGTGTCCAGTTTAATGAGCACCTCCCCTTTAAAACTAAATTTAGCAACGATTTTTCCTAAATAGAAACACTCATCTTTAGTCATCGCAGCTTGAGAATTAGTCTTTTTTCTCTTCTGTTTTAGCCTCTTCGGCAGTTTGTGCATCGGCAGCTTCTTCAGCTTGGGCTTCTGCAGTATCTGCAGCAGCTTCAGCTTCTTTTTCAGCTTCCTCGGCAGCTAGAGCTTCTTTAGCTTCAGCTTCGCGTTTTGCATTGGCTTCTTTCTCAGCTTCAAGAGCTTTAGTCTTTTCAGCCTGCTGCTCCTTTGTGAGATTTTCTTTCTTGGCGTTGATTTTGGCTTCTTTTTCTTCTAACCAGGCCTGGAATTTTTTCTCGGCCTCCTCTTCAGTTAAAGCACCTTTTTTTACTCCACCTGCAAGATGTCTTTTTAGCATAACACCTTTATAGGAAAGAATAGCACGAGCCGTATCTGTTGGTTGTGCCCCGTTTTCTAACCATTTTACCGCTCCGTCAATATCAAGCTCGATAGTAGCAGGATTGGTGTTTGGATTGTAGATTCCTAATTTATCAAGGAATTTACCATCTCTCTTTGAGCGCGCATCCGCGGCTACGATCCAGAAAAAAGGTTTCCCTTTTTTACCATGTCGTTGTAATCTTAATTTTACTGGCATAAAAATTAATTTGTGGGGTTCCCGACCCCGATTATTAATAAGGCTGCAAAGATACTACAATTTTCTAATTTACAAGTCTTTGTCGTTATAATTGTTCTTTGAGTTGGAATCATAAATTATCTGAAGTTTTCCCTTCAATTTACCCCGCTGTTGTTAAAAGCAGTTAATTAGTGCTAAAGCCTGTTAAACAGCTTGTTGAATATTGTTTGCAGCTCTATATTTAGAGAGAATAAGTTAATAGAAGAGTCCACATGAAATACCCGGAAAAAATTGCAGAAAAACTCAACCGGCTTCTTGAAAAGAATATCGATGCGGAAAAAGGCTATCGCTTTGCCTCTGAAAACGTGAAGGACCCTCAATTAAAAGCTTTTTTTGCTGAAAGGGCGGAGGAGCGTTACGATTTTATCCATCAACTAAAAACTGAGATTCGAAATTTTGGAGAAACTCCCAAAGAAAAATCCAGTATGGTTGGAGACGCTCATCGTACATGGATGAATTTAAAAACAGCCTTATCTGTTAATAAATCTGAGGCTAGTCTAGAAGAAGCTGTCAGGGGAGAGAAAGTTGCAGTAGAAGAGTACAATGAAGTTCTGGATGATCCGGAGCTACCTGATAATACAACAAATATTCTGCAGAAACAGAAAAATGATATTATGGCAGCCCTCAATAAAGTAAAAAGCCTGAGCATTCAGACTTGATACTTGAAGTAGTCAGTGTAAAACAATTTAATTTCTTCATCCAAAATTGATCACATTTAAACCGACATAGAATACATGTTTGAAAATCATATAAGTGGTAAAGTGATGGTATAATGTACGAGCAGATGTTTGATTGAAGTAGTAGTAGTTTTTAGTGTTCGTACTGACCTCACAGATTGCGCAAAGCGCTTTCTGTGAGGTTTTTTTGTGCTAAGACCTGGGTTTTTATGAGGCTTAAATAGACCGTTAATAAATCTTAAAAAAAATCTTTTTAGTCGCCGTTAAAATTCCATATTTTTAGCCTTCTGATTATATCCTGAAATTCTTATTTTGAAAGCTGGTAATCAGCTGGATACCATAAATTCTGACTGCTCATGTACCTGATTTTTGACACCGAAACTACTGGATTACCTAAACGCTGGGATGCACCTCTAACTGATACCGATAATTGGCCGAGATGTATTCAGATTGCATGGCAGTTACATGATGAAATGGGGGAGCTGGTAGAAAGTCAGGATTACCTGGTGAAACCCGAAGGTTTCAATATTCCTTTTGATGCAGAAAAAATTCATGGAATCTCTACAGAGTTAGCCGAGCAGGAAGGGATTAGTTTGATGGAAGTCCTTGAGAAATTTCAGGCGGCTTTGAATAGAACCAAATTTGTTGTTGGTCAGAATGTAGGTTTTGACCTTAATATTATGGGTGCCGAATTCTACAGAAAAGGCTTAGATAATACCTTGCAGGAGTTGCCTGTGCTGGACACCTGTACGGAGATTACGGCTAATTTATGTAAGATACCCGGGGGACGGGGTGGAAGGTTTAAACTACCCACCCTAACCGAACTTCATGAATACCTTTTTGATGAAGCTTTTGGTGAAGCTCATAACGCTACTGCCGATGTTGAGGCTACTACGCGTTGTTTTCTTGAACTTATTCGAAGACGAGCCTTTAGTGCTAGTCAATTGGGAACGCCAACCGATTATTTTGAGCGCTATGAGGAGCACAACACTGAACCTTTCAAGCTTATTGGGTTAAAACATATTAACTTAAAAAAAGCTTCAGAGAGAATAAGGAAGGAACTTCAGAGACAACAACCTTCCGATGAAATTACTACAGAGGAGATAGAGGAGAATCTACAAAAACTCGATGAGATTCCATTCGCTCATTTACATAACCATTCGCAGTTTTCTATTCTTCAATCGACCATCAGTATTAAAGATCTTGTAGAGGTTGCTGCAAAAGAAAATATGCCTGCTGTAGCTCTCACCGATCACGGAAATATGATGGGTGCCTTTCATTTCGTTAAAGAGGTAGGGGAGTATAATAAATCGGTAAAAGCAAAAAATGAAGAAGCCTTGGCTAATAATGAGCCGGCTAAAGAAAAGGAGTTAAAAGCTATTATAGGCTGTGAATTCTTTGTTTGTGAAAATCATACCGATAAGTCCCGTAAAGACAACGGGTATCAAATAGTAATGCTCGCCAAAAATAAAAAGGGTTATCACAACCTGGCTAAGATGTCTTCAAAGGCCTATACCGATGGGTTTTATTATGTTCCGCGAATAGATAAGGAAATCATCAAGCAGTATAAAGAGGATATTATTGTACTTACTGGAAACCTCTATGGGGAAATACCTGGAAAAGTTTTAAATGTAGGCGAAAATCAGGCGGAGGAAGCCTTGCTATGGTGGAAAGAGCAATTTGGGGATGATCTTTATATAGAATTAATGCGTCACGGGCAGGAGGAGGAGAATCGTGTTAATGAGGTGCTGGTACAATTTTCAAAAAAGCATAAAGTAAATTTGGTAGCTTCCAATAACACCTATTATTGCGCAAAGGAAGATGCTAATGCCCATGATATTTTACTTTGTGTGAAAGACGGTGAAAAACAGGCTACACCAATTGGACGAGGCAGAGGGTACCGTTATGGCTTGCCTAATCAGGAATATTATTTCAAGAGTTCAGAAGAGATGAAGAATCTCTTCAAGGATTTACCCGAAGCGATTTCGAGTATCAAAGAGATAGTGGAAAAGGTTGAACCTTTTGAGCTTGCCAGAGATGTCCTACTGCCTGCATTTACAATTCCTGATGAGTTCCTTCACGAAGAAGATAACCTCGATGGCGGCAAACGTGGAGAGAATGCCTATTTGAAGCATATTACTTATCAGGGTGCTAAAGATCGTTATGGTGAAATAACACCGGAAATTAAAGAAAGACTGGATTTTGAACTCTCGGTAATTGAAAACACGGGATACCCCGGATATTTTCTTATCGTAGAAGACTTCATACGCGAAGCCCGAAATATGGATGTATCAGTAGGTCCGGGAAGGGGTTCGGCTGCGGGAAGTGCCGTGGCATATTGCCTTGGGATAACCAATATAGATCCAGTTAAGTACGATCTGCTTTTTGAGCGTTTTCTTAATCCTGACCGGGTTAGTATGCCCGATATTGACATTGATTTCGATGATGAGGGTCGAAGTCGGGTTATGGATTATGTTATTCAGAAATATGGGGCAAACCAGGTGGCCCAAATTATTACCTATGGGACCATGGCCGCGAAATCCTCAATAAGGGACACGGCCAGGGTGTTGGATCTGCCGCTAATGGATGCTGATAGAATTTCGAAGCTTATTCCCACTATGGCTAAGCTGAGCAAGATCTTCGGAATGGATGAAAAGGAGCTGAAGAAAAAATTTAGAAGTGAGGAGCTCGACAAGGTAAATGAACTTTTAAATATTTCTGAAGGTGATGATCTTGAAGCACAAACTGTTAACCAGGCAAGAATTCTGGAAGGATCCGTCCGTAATACCGGGATTCATGCCTGTGGGGTAATTATAACCCCTAGTGATATCACCAATTATGTGCCGGTTTCGGTAGCGAAAGATTCTGATCTGTATGTAACCCAGTTTGATAACTCAGTAGTTGAGAATGCAGGTTTATTAAAAATGGATTTTCTGGGTCTTAAAACACTTACTTTAATTAAAGATACAGTAAAGATCGTTAAAGGGCGTCACGGAATAGATCTTGATCCTGACAGCTTTCCTTTGGATGATGAAGAAACCTTTAAACTCTTCCAACGTGGTGAAACTGTAGGTATTTTTCAATATGAATCCCCAGGGATGCAGAAACATATGAAAGATCTTAAGCCCACGGTTTTTGACGACCTTATTGCGATGAATGCCTTATACCGTCCTGGTCCAATGGAATATATTCCCAGCTTTATTGCCCGAAAACACGGCAATGAAGAGATTTCTTATGATTTGCCTGATATGGAGGAGTACTTGCAGGAAACATATGGAATTACGGTATACCAGGAGCAGGTGATGTTGCTTTCGCAAAAACTTGCTGGTTTTAGTAAGGGTGAGGCCGATGTACTTCGTAAGGCAATGGGGAAGAAGATCTTTGCACTTCTGGAACAACTCAAGCCAAAATTTCTCGATGGGGGTGAAGAAAAAGGCCATCCACGGGATGTCCTGGAAAAAATTTGGAAAGACTGGGAAGCCTTTGCAGCTTATGCATTTAATAAATCCCATTCTACATGTTATGCCTGGATTGCATACCAAACGGCTTATTTAAAAGCCCACTATCCTGCGGAATATATGGCAGCGGTGCTCTCCAACAATATGAATGACATTAAGCAGGTAACCTTCTTTATGGAAGAATGCAAGCGAATGAAACTCAATGTTCTTGGTCCTGATGTAAATGAATCTTATTACAAGTTCTCAGTAAATAAAGAAAATGCAGTTCGTTTTGGGATGGGAGCAATAAAAGGCGTTGGTGCCGGAGCAGTAGCTACTATCGTAGAAAATAGGAAAACTGATGCAGGTTCGTATAAATCTATTTTTGATATGGCAAAACGCATAGATTTACGGGCAGCCAATAAAAAAGCTTTTGAAAATCTCGCCCTGGCAGGAGGCTTTGATGGTTTTGGGGAGACTCATCGAGCCCAGTATTTTCACGATGAAGGGGATGGAATAAGCTTCCTTGAAAAAGTAGTGAAATACGCCGCCAAGTTTCAGGAAAATCAGAATTCCTCTCAGGTAAGTTTGTTTGGGGAAGCCAGTGAAGTTCAAATTCCGGAACCTGAAGTACCTCCCTGTGAAGAATGGGGGACTATGGAAAAACTGCGTCGGGAAAAAGAAGTTGTGGGAATTTATATTTCCGGTCATCCTTTGGATGATTTTAGACTGGAGATGAAGTATTTCTGCAATGCTGTGCTGGCCGACCTGGAAGACCTTGACCGATGTATAAATCGCACGCTTACCCTTGGTGGGGTCATTAGTGATGTGCAGCACCGTACTACTAAACAAGGGCAAGGGTGGGCGATTTTTACAGTAGAAGATTACCATTCCTCTTATGAGTTCAAATTATTTAAAGAGGAGTATCTTAAGTTCAGGCATTTCTTGGTGCCGAATTCCTTTGTGCATATTAAGATTACTATTAAGGAGGGTTGGCATAATAAGGAAACCGGAAAAAAATTCGATCCTAAAATTCAATTTATGGATTTTATGCTTTTGCACGAGGTAATGGAAACCTTTGCAAAAAAACTTACCATTCAATTGAATATCGATGATCTTAAAGAAGATAATATTCAATGGATGAAAGAGACCTTCAGGAATCATCGGGGAAATCACATCCTGAATTTTGTGGTTTATGAGATGAAAGAACAGGTCAAGCTACATATGCCAAGTAGAAAACAGAAGATTCAGATCTCCCAGGAATTGCTTACAGCGCTTGAAGAAAACCAAGTTTTATATAAGTTGAATTAGCTGATATTATACAAATAAAGACACTTAATATACTCATAATGAAATACAATATTGTGTTTGTAAGGAAACCGAAAATATTTGACTAATTTTACAATTGATTTAAACGAAACACAAAACGTTATAAAAACAAATATTATGGCAATTGAAATAACCGATGCTACTTTTGAAGAAAAAGTATTAAAAAGTGATAAACCAGTTTTAGTAGATTTTTGGGCTGCTTGGTGCGGGCCATGTAGAATGGTTGGGCCTATCATAGAGGAAATAAGCGAAGAATATGATGGGAAAGCTGTGGTAGCAAAACTTGATGTAGATGCAAATCAGGAATTTGCCGCTAAGTATGGGGTACGTAACATCCCAACTGTTCTTATTTTCCAAAATGGAGAAGTTGTTGGCCGTCAGGTTGGAGTTGCTCCAAAGAATACATATGCTGAAGCTTTGGATCAACTAATGTAGTAGATTGAAAGTATATATAACTTTAAAAATCCCGGGCACTCCGGGATTTTTTTATGCCTAATCCTTATCTTAGGGCAATGGACTTAAATAAA
Source organism: Salegentibacter profundi (assembly GCF_054121475.1). Classification (NCBI taxonomy): domain Bacteria; kingdom Pseudomonadati; phylum Bacteroidota; class Flavobacteriia; order Flavobacteriales; family Flavobacteriaceae; genus Salegentibacter; species Salegentibacter profundi. Next base: position 1,390 of record NZ_JBSYGG010000013.1, on the reverse strand, counting down.
GAAATACATAATATTTCAGGGGCTTCCAACCTGGATTTACTGGCCAGACAAGTCGTAGAAGGTTATATTTCAGGTATGCATAAAAGTCCTTTTCATGGGTTTTCGGCAGAGTTTGCAGAACATAAAATTTACAATGCTGGGGAAAGTACCAAACATATTGACTGGAAACTCTACGCTAAGACCGATAAGCTTTACACGCGGCGTTACGAAGAAGAAACCAATCTCAGGTGCCACTTTATCATAGATAATTCGGCATCGATGCATTATCCTAAAGTAGCGAAATTTAGTATGGCTTCCTTAAATAAGATCGGATTTTCCGCCTTAGCTGCGGCAAGTGTCATGCAGATACTAAAACGACAGCGTGATGCAATGGGGTTAAGTATTTATAGTGATGAATTTGAATTTTACGCTCCGGAAATGGGGAGCGAAAGGCATTACTTTATGTTATTAAATGCTTTAGAGAAAATGCTGGAGCAACCAGGTAGAAAAAAGGGTACCGATACTTACACCTATTTACACCAGATTGCTGAAAAACTAAAAAGACGTTCCCTGGTTATGCTTTTTACAGACATGTTTCAGGCGGATACCGAGGAAGAGGAGCTTTTTGAAGCCTTAAGACATCTAAAATATAACAGACACGAGGTGGTGCTCTTTCATGTCCTCGATGAAAAAAAGGAACTAAACTTTGATTTTGATAATAGTCCCCGGCGTTTTACGGATGTTGAAACTGGTGCCGAGGTGGATTTTTATTCAGAAAATATTCAGGAGAACTATCAAAAAGCGGTAGAAGAATATGTAAATGAATTAAAGATGGAATGCGCGAAATATAAGATTAGTTATATGCAGGTGGACATTAATAGGAATTTCAATAATATCCTGACTACTTATATGCTTGAAAGACAAAAGTTTGTCTGAAGGGTCGAAAATAAGGTTGAAAAAAGTAAAAAAAAGGTTTGTGTAATCTAAAATCGGTAGTATATTTGCCCTCGCAATAACGCAACGGTCTGGTAGTTCAGTTGGTTAGAATACCTGCCTGTCACGCAGGGGGTCGCGAGTTCGAGTCTCGTCCAGACCGCAAAGTTGCAAAGAAGCTTCTCTAAACGGGGAGCTTTTTTTGGCTAAAGAGTAGTTGTGTTGTTTGTCCCGATTATTCGGGATTGTGTAGTTAGCCATGGAAATTCCTGGTATTCCAGGATTTTATGGCCGACTGATGAGAAGCTTTTTTCCGTGTATGCGGGAAGAGGCTTTTTTGTTTTTAAGACTAATCTGAACTCTTTCCGGATCAAGAACATTTTCTGGGATCAAGCCTAATAGTGGATCAAGCCCAATTGTTGTGTTTAAGCAAAAATTGTAGTTAATCTATACAGAAAGAATTCTACATTTTTCACTC
>NZ_JBSYGG010000012.1:0-109739 GCF_054121475.1 Salegentibacter profundi | reverse complement strand
CTTAATCCACGCTGTTAAAGAACTTCCGCCTACCTTTATAACTCCTGTTATCCCTGTAAGCGGCTGCAAATATACAGGGCTTTTTTACTCCCGCAAGCAAAAATTAAAAGTTTTTTAAAGAAATCTTAAAATGAAATTTTAAGCACTTAGAAACCAAATACTTTAGTCGCAAACTTTAAAAGATAATTTCAGCCTAAATAAAAAATAATGGGTTTCACCTACTGCGTACGATGCCGCGGTCTCTTCCATTTATCGGTGAGTTCAACATATTTAAAATCCAGTGCTGTTGCCTGCGGTTCGAGTACCTCCTGATTAAAGGAACGTTGCAGAATATCTTCAATAATGTAGTCTTCCTGGTTGTTATGCGGATCGTACTTCTCCTTAAGGGATATATCGAACATACTGGCGGTGGTATTATACCAGAAGGCCCGCCAGCCACTTTTAAGGTTTTTCACCAGGTTAAAAGCCGTGGTCCCGGTTTGGCGGTGGATAAGCTTTACCAGGATCTGACCTTCGGTCCGGGTGAGCTTTTTTAATTCAGCGGAAAATTCCTCTTCTATGTAATCCTGGACAATTCGGGTATAGCGTCTTTGGTCACTCTTAGATTCGATCTCATCCAACCTGCTGTTTAAGGAGACCAACCTTTCAGAAGCCAATTTGGCATATGGATACACCTTCCTGGTCTTCCTCCTTAATATAAGGTAACGTCTTCTTTCCTGGAGATTGTCGAATCTAAGATCTTTGAGGATCACCACTTCATCCAGATCTATGGCTTCCCGGGGAATGGTATCTCCCAATATGATCATATAGCGTTTCTGCAGGGTATCCACCTCCGTAGTATCCTCCTGGGCCATCAGTCCTGAACCCATTAATAAAATCAGTATGAAAAGCTTTTTTATCATCAGAAAATTTTTCGCAAATCATCAAGCCAAAATCATTCCAAATTTAATCAATCGCTAGTTGTCATCCGCCTAAATCTTCTTAAATTCGCTCAAATTTCAAACAATATGGATAAAGGAAAAATACTGAATAAAAAATCCATGGATTTCCTGGAAAAATACCTTAATAATGCTGCCCCAACCGGGTACGAGGCTGAAGGCCAGAAGCTATGGATGAAATACCTAAAACCTTATGTAGACGAATTTATTACCGATATCTACGGTACTGCCGTTGGAGTCATTAACCCAGATGCCGAGTTCAAAGTGGTGATCGAAGGCCATGCCGATGAGATCTCCTGGTATGTCAATTACATCACCGATGACGGGCTAATATATGTAGTGAGAAACGGTGGAAGCGATCACCAGATAGCGGCATCCAAGCGGGTCAATATTCATACAAAAAATGGAATAGTTAAAGGAGTCTTTGGCTGGCCAGCCATCCATACCCGTGATAAGGAAAAAGAGCAGGCACCAAAAATGGATAATATCTGTATCGATGTGGGATGTACTACTAAAGAAGAAGTGGAGAACCTCGGAGTCCATGTTGGCTGCGTGATTACCTATCCCGATGATTTCTTTATTCTCAATGAAGATAAATTCGTATGCCGCGCCCTGGATAACCGAATCGGAGGTTTTATGATCGCCCAGGTAGCCCGATTGCTAAAGGAGAACAAAAAGAAACTTCCTTTTGGATTGTATATAACCAATTCGGTCCAGGAAGAGATTGGTTTGCGTGGTGCCGAGATGATCACCCAGCGGATAAAACCCAACGTGGCCATAGTAACCGATGTGACCCACGATACTACGACCCCGATGATCGAGAAGAAAACCAATGGACTGGCAAAGATTGGCGCAGGCCCGGTAATTGCTTACGCACCGGCGGTTCAAAACAACCTAAGAGAGCTGCTTATAGAAACCGCAGAGGAGAAGCAAATTCCTTTCCAGCGGGCAGCGAATTCCAGGTTTACCGGCACCGATACCGATGCTTTTGCTTATAGTAATGGTGGGGTACCTTCCGCCCTTATCTCCTTACCGCTTCGTTATATGCATACCACTGTAGAGATGGTACATAAGAATGATGTGGAAAACGTTATTAACCTTATTTACGAAAGCCTTCTTAGAGTCGAGGGCGACCAGGATTTCAGTTATTTTAAATAATAGAATCTTTTCACAAGAAAAAAAGGCCTTTTCTGTTTCTTTCAGGGAAGGCCTTTTTATTTTTCTTAATTCAATTTTCACATAGCTTTATCACAGCTAAAGGAGAATTCAGCCTATTTTTATGAAAAAAGCTGCTATGACCATTTCTCCAGAGGAGGCCAATCTTATTATACAAGATCCTTACCAGGCCGCCAGCCTTGCAAATCTCCGTTATGTTGGTGAGGAGCAGCTTTCCATTAAGCGCAAAAAACACGGCCGTGGTTTTTCTTATTTCCTAAACGGCTCGCGAATATCGGATAAGCAAACCCTTAAGAAAATCAAAGAGCTGGTGATCCCCCCTGGCTGGACCCAGGTTAGGATCGCCAAGAGCAGCAATGCACACCTGCAGGTTGTGGGAAGGGATGAAAAAAACCGCAAACAATATATGTATCATCCCCTTTGGTCCAAAATAAGGAATGAAACCAAATTCTTTAAGATGGCCGCATTTGGAGAGATCCTACCCAGGATTCGTCGAAAAGTTGACCGTGATCTTGATCATCCTGAAATGAACCAAAGAAAAGTGCTGGCCCTTATCATCAGATTAATGGAGGAAACTCATATTCGGATTGGAAACCAGTATTACGCCAGGGAAAATAAGACCTACGGATTATCCACTTTTAGAAGCAGGCATGTAAAAACCTATAAGGATAAGGTAATCTTTGAGTATATCGGCAAAAAGAACAAGGAGCATTCGGTAAGCTTAAAGAATAAAAAACTCATAAAACTCATCAATCAGTGTGAGGAGATTCCCGGCTGGGAATTATTTAAATTTTACGATGAGAACGGGCAGAAACATAGCATTGACAGTGGAATGATCAATGAGTATATTCGCGATATAAGCGGGGATATATTTTCGGCTAAGGATTTCAGGACCTGGAGTGCTTCAAAGATTTTCTTCGAAACCTTAAAAGAGCTTGGTTATACCGAAGAGGAGCAACAAAACAAAAAGAACCTTCTCAGTGCCTTTGATGCCACTGCTGAGGGCCTGGGTAATACCAGGGCAGTGTGCCGCAGTTACTATGTACATCCCAGGATTGTAAATACCTACCAGACCGGTGAGATCGTTCCTTATTTCAAAGGCGTTAAAAAAGACAGTAGCCAGGGTTACGGTTCCCTTACGCAAACAGAAAAAGCCATCCTGAAACTCATAAAGGATTACGAGGTCTCTCTATAAAAAAAACTGAACCCGGAAAGGTTCAGTTTTAGATTTTATCTGCTAACTATTTAAGCCTGATTGTCGTAGAACTTCAGGGCCTTTATGGCATCCTCTAGTTCTTTTACTTTATGATCAGAAAAATATTTTTTCATCGCTTTATCCCCATCAAAGGCTTTTCTGAAATCCCTGGGTCTTAGCCTTACTTCCTGGGGCCTGTTCTCTCCAATCTCAAGAAAATATTCCATATCGACTTGAAGATGGGCAGGCTTATCCTTATCATAACCGGTCTTGGCCATTTGAGGCTCAATCACGTCGGGTCTTGGCCAACCCAGAAGTTTGACATGATCCCCGTCATAATAACTCACGAAATACCCTTCCAAAAATTCCCCGTCCTGGGTTCTTTTGGAATCGATGAAATAGGTATAACCATCTATGACGTAGGTGATTTTCTTTATACGCGGTAACACATGAATATCTTCCTGTAACTTATTCAATTTTATTTCCATAATGCCTTCCACGGCATTATAACGCAAAAAAGCAGGTTGGGCCCTGCCCTCTTCATCAAGGATAGCTCCTTTTCTGAATTCTTCATCAACAAACGGGGTTCCGGTAAAGCCTTCAGGAGTTTTTTTATAGACCGGGATCACCATACGATCATTGATCAGGGTCTGGCTCTGGATTTGGGCCGATGCGCTGAAGCCAAAGAAAACGACTAAAATCAAAAGGAAATATTTCTTCATTGTAAATGTTTTTGTGTTTTAATAATAATATCAATTATTGTTCCGTCTTTTTTAACAAGGCCTTAAGATATAAAAAAATACCATCCACTACATTCCATTTTTTCTTCCAAAGCGCTCATTTTCCCTAAAAATAACAGTACACTTTAATCCAAAAAAAGGTCGTTTAAAAAGCTATAAAAACTCCTTAAACGACCCATTACATTTATTTTTAAGCAATTAGCCTCTTTCGCTAATAATCTCATCCACGATCTCAGGGTTGAGTAAGGTGGAAGTATCACCGAGGTTCTCTGTCTGTCGGGAAGCGATCTTTCTGAGGATCCTTCGCATAATCTTACCACTGCGGGTCTTAGGCAGGGCACTTACAAACTGAATAACCTCAGGTTTGGCAATAGGGCCTACTTTTTCAGCAATAGACTGGTTGATCTCCTTCCTCAAATTCTCCCGGTCACGGCTCTCACCAACTTCTTTGAGAATCACATAGGCATAAAGGGCATTTCCTTTGATCTCATGTGGGAAGCCAACCACTGCAGATTCCGCTACTGCCGGATGTTCGTTAATGGCATCCTCTATTGGCGCAGTTCCGAGATTATGGCCAGAGACGATAATAACATCATCTACTCTACCGGTGATCCTGTAGTAACCTACCTCGTCGCGCAAAGCGCCGTCGCCGGTAAAGTACATATTCTTAAAGGTAGAGAAATAGGTTTCCCGGTACCTGTCGTGATTGCCCCAGATGGTACGGGCCATTCCCGGCCATGGAAATTTAATACATAAGCGTCCTTCAACCTGGTTACCTTTTATTTCCTCCCCCTTGTCACCCATCAGTGCAGGTTGCACGCCGGGGAAAGGCAAGGTGGCGTAGGTTGGTTTAGCCGGGGTAACATAAGGAATAGGAGAAATCATAATACCGCCGGTTTCCGTTTGCCACCAGGTATCCACGATCGGGCTTTTCTTTTTACCGATATGGTCATTGTACCAGTGCCAGGCCTCTTCGTTAATAGGCTCGCCAACAGAGCCGAGCACCTTAAGCGAGGATAGATCGTATTTCTCCACAAAGTCAGAACTGGTTTTAGCCAGGGATCGGATAGCCGTAGGCGCCGTGTAAAACTGGTTGACCTTATGCTTTTCCACGATCTGCCAGAAACGTCCTGCATCGGGATAAGAAGGCGTACCTTCGAACATCACCGTTGTCGCCCCGTTGGCCAATGGGCCGTAGAGGATATAAGAGTGGCCGGTAATCCAGCCAATATCTGCGGTACACCAGTACACATCATCTTCTTTATATTGAAAGATATTTTTAAAGGTATAAGCGGTATAGACCATATATCCTCCAGTGGTATGCATCATACCTTTTGGTTTTCCGGTAGAACCTGAAGTATAAAGGATAAATAACGGATCCTCAGCATCCATAATCTCTGGAGCACATTGATCTGAAGCCTTATCCAATAATGGCTGTAACCACTCATCCCGGTTCTCTTCCATATGAATATCGCTATTGATCCGATTTACCACCAGGACATCCTCTACATCGGGACAATCCTTAAGGGCTTCATCAGCGATACCTTTAAGGTCAATGGTTTTACTTCCACGGAAAGAACCATCTGCTGTAATCATCATTTTGCAGCCCGCATCATTGGTACGGGTGGCAAGGGCTTTTGAAGAGAAGCCGGCAAAAACCACCGAATGGATGGCCCCTATCCGGGCACAGGCCAGCATGGCAACTGCCAGTTCAGGAATCATCGGAAGGTAGATACAAATCCTATCCCCCTTTTTAACGCCTTTATCCTTGAGCACATTGGCAAACTTATTGACCATTTTATGTAATTCCAGGTAACTTATATGCCTGGCCTCCTCTGATGGCTCGTTAGGTTCCCATATAATTGCTGTCTTGTCCCCACGGGTAAAAAGAAAGCGATCGATACAGTTTTCAGTGATGTTGAGTTTGGCATTCTCAAACCATTTTACCTCCGGCTTGGAAAAATCCCAGCTCAGGACATTATCCCATCGCTTTCGCCAGGTGAAATGTTCCTCGGCGACCTCTTCCCAAAAATTGGCTGGTTCCCGCACCGATTTCCGGTAAACCTGAAAGTATTCCTCTAAATTCTTAATATGATAATTACTCATAGTTTAAATAAAAATATTGATGATGTTACTGTATGTTTTTTAACTTGTTTAATGATGTTCCCGGCAATTTATAAAATTACTATGGAATTCCCTTAAAAAACTGCAAGCCTTAACAAGCTAATTTTAAAAATAAAGGAAAATTATATCAAGAATTAAAAATTGGACCGCCCCCTACCCTTTCATTTAAAAAAAAGAAAACCTGGAAAATGCTGCTTAAAAAACAGCGATTCTTCCAGGTCTCTTCTTACCTTATACAGTAAACTATTTCAAATAGTCCAATACGTTTTTCTCAATGCGAGTTTCGATATCGCTGATATCGCTCTTTACAAACTTCTCCCCGGTGATATTCTCGTAGAGTTCAATATAGCGCTCTGAGACAGAAGTAATATAGGCATCGCTCATCTCAGGCAAGTTCTGCCCTTGTTTACCCTGGAAGCCATGCTCAATAAGCCACTGACGAACAAATTCCTTGGAAAGTTGCTTCTGAGGCTGACCATTCTCCTGGCGCTCCTGGTAGCCCTGGGCATAAAAATATCGGGAAGAATCAGGGGTGTGAATCTCATCGATAAGCACGATTTTTCCTTCCGAGGTCTTCCCAAACTCATACTTGGTATCTACCAGGATGAGCCCTCGTTCTGCGGCGATCTCGGTGCCTCGTTGGAACAATTTTCGGGTATAGTCCTCCAGGACCTCGTAATCCTGGGCAGAAACAATGCCCCGATCAAGGATCTCTTCTTTGGAAATATCCTCATCGTGGTCGCCTTGTTCGGCCTTTGTGGCAGGGGTGATAATCGGCGTGGGAAATTTGTCATTTTCCTTCATCCCTTCGGGAAGGGAAACCCCGCAAAGCTTCCGCTTACCGGATTTATATTCCCTGGCGGCATGGCCTGCCATGTAACCGCGAATGACCATCTCGATTTTAAAAGGCTCACATTTTTCCCCAATGGCTACATTGGGATCCGGGGTAGCCTCCAGCCAGTTGGGAACAAGATCCTCGGTAGCCTGCATCATCTTGGTGGCGATCTGGTTCAGGATCTGTCCTTTGTAAGGGATCCCTTTGGGCATAACCACATCAAAGGCCGAAAGCCTATCGGTGGCTATAATGATCAGTTTATTGTCCTGCAGGCTGTATACATCTCTTACTTTTCCTTTATATACGGCTTGCTGACCAGGAAAATTAAAATTGGTAGTCGTTATCGTGTTTTTCATCAATTCAGGTTAAATCATAAGACAGGCCCGAAAATAATAAAAGAAGAGCATTCAGCGATAAAATCCCAGAATTCCATTCTTCCTGGTAAAAGTCTTTAAGCAAACCCTTACTTCACCTTTAAGAGTGCTATTATAAATAATTCCAGACCGGGCCCAGTTCATTTAGTTATTCAGTATGTTCTATTTCTTTATAAGCGGCGATTATCTTTTTAACCAGTCTATGGCGGATCACATCCTTATCGTCCAGGTAGATCATGCCTACGCCTTTGACATCTTTAAGCACAAGCAAGGCCTCTTTGAGTCCTGAGATCACCCTGCGGGGCAGATCAATCTGGCCAGGATCCCCGGTGACCATAAACTTGGCGTCCTTGCCCATCCGGGTCAGGAACATTTTCATTTGGGCATGGGTGGTATTCTGGGCCTCATCCAGGATGACGAAGGCATGGTCCAGGGTACGGCCACGCATAAAGGCTAGTGGTGCGATCTGGATGATCCCTTTTTCTATAAAGGTCTCCAGTTTTTCGTGGGGGATCATATCCCTTAGCGCATCATAAAGGGGCTGCATGTAAGGGTCCAGTTTTTCCTTAAGGTCCCCGGGAAGGAATCCCAGGTTTTCTCCTGCCTCCACAGCAGGCCTGGTAAGAATGATACGGCGCACCTGTTTTTCTTTAAGCGCTTTTACCGCCAGGGCCACCCCGGTATAGGTCTTCCCGGTTCCGGCAGGACCAATGGCAAAAACCATATCATTTTTCTTGGTGAGTTCCACCAGTTTTCGTTGGTTGGCGGTCTGGGCCTTGATCATTCGACCACTTACCCCGTGAACAAGCACCTCTCCACTTTCGGTGGAAGTCTGATAATCCTCCTTGCTCTGGCTGGTCAGTACCCTTTCAATGACATTTTCATCCAATTTATTGTAGCGCCCGAAATGATCCATCAGCATTGAAAAACGCTCATCAAATTCCTCCAGCATCTCTTCATCTCCAAAAACCTTTATCCTGCTGCCCCGGGCTACGATCTTGAGCTTGGGAAAGTACTTTTTTAAAAGTTCAATATTCTCGTTATGACTACCAAAGAATTCCCTTGGATTAATTTCTGAAAGTTCAATTACAATTTCGTTCAAAGGCTGAGAGTTTTATAGCGTTGGATATCCGTTACATTTAAAATTTTTATAAATAATTTATCCTTTAAGAATACTGATACCATTCTTGATAAATACCGTGTTTTTAACGGGATTTTAAAAGGAGATTAGACAAAATAAATTTTATCTTCGCCTAATACAAACTTACACAAAAATACGCGCTTAGAAGCCAAAAAAATATTAACAATAACCTATGGCCATAATTACCTTAACAACCGATTTTGGAGAGAAAGATTACTTCGCAGGGGCGGTTAAAGGGGCGATTTACACCGAGTTGGAGCAACAGGTAAGGATTGTTGATATTTCCCATTCGGTTTCGCCATTCCACATCAGCGAAGCGGCTTATATCATCCGAAATGCCTACGATAGTTTTCCAAAAGGCAGCATTCATATAATCGGGATCGATTCGGAATTCACCCCTGAGAACAAGCACCTGGCCGTGTTGCTGGATGATCATTATTTTATCTGTGCCAACAACGGCATCCTTTCCCTGCTGGCCTCAGAGATCAAACCTGCGAAAATCGTCGAGATTAATATTCACGACAAATTACAGTCTAATTTCCCGGTTTTGGATGTATTTGTAAAGGTAGCCAGTCACCTGGCCCGGGGCGGAACCCTGGAGGTGATTGGTAAGACTATCAGCCAGATCAAATACCTTAAGGAGTTTGAACCCATCGTCAATACAGATAAAAACCAGATCGTCGGCCATGTGATCTATATCGATAACTATGGAAATGTCATTACCAATATCTCCCGTAAGCTTTTTGAGCACGTAGGGAAATCTCGTAAATTTAAATTAAGCGCCAGGATGGTCGGATTTGAAAATATTCATGAGTCTTATAGTGGCTGGATAAATTTTGAACAGGAAAGAGAAAAACGCGGAGTGGAAGATGGGAAAAAACTGGCCCTTTTTAATTCGGCCGGTTATATCGAACTGGCTATCTACAAAAGCAACCCCTCTACCGTGGGCAGCGCTTCGACGCTCTTCGGTCTGGAACTAAGGGATACGGTAACCATAAATTTTCAATAAACTATGCTGAAGAGGATCGTGAAAATGAGTTTTGAGCCTGACAGAATTGAGGAATTTCTAGCCAACTTTGAAGCCAATAAATCGAAAATTCGGAATTTTGAAGGTTGCAGGCATCTGGAATTACTTAGAGATAAAGATAATACAAACCGTTTTTTTACGTATAGTTACTGGGTAGATCAGGCGGCCTTGGAAAACTATCGCAATTCAGCGCTATTTAAAGGGATCTGGACAGAAACCAAAGCGATGTTCAACGAAAGACCGGAAGCCTGGAGTGTAGAAAGCCTATAGATGTTAAACCTTGAAATTATTAAAAGTAAATTGGTCTGGGCAGTGGAAGGAAACAAGGGTAATACCCACACCGATCAATACCTGAATTCATGTTAGCAATTTTAAATAAAGAAATACAATCTTTTTTTTCCTCTCCAATAGGCTATCTGGTCATCGGAATATTTTTGGTAACCTGTGGTTTATTCCTCTTTATTTTCCCGGGACAATATAATATCCTAGACAGTGGTTTTGCCGATATCAAAGCCTTCTTTGACCTGGCACCATGGATCTTCATCTTTCTTATTCCGGCCATCAGTATGAAAAGTTTCGCTGAAGAAAAACGCAGGGGTACTCTGGAACTTTTGCTCACCCGTCCGATAGGGTTTAAACAGCTTGTTTTAGGAAAATATCTTGGCGCCCTGACATTAGTACTTCTGACGATAATTCCCAGTGTGATATACGTGATAACTATTGATCAGTTAGGGAATCCCGAGGGGAATTTTGATCTTGGTGCCACCCTGGGTTCCTATTTAGGCCTGGTCTTTCTGGCTGCCTGTTATACCGCGATAGGGATCTTTTCCTCCTCGCTCACCCAGAATCAGATCGTGGCATTTATCATTGGCGTTTTCCTGTGTTTTTTAAGTTATTTCGCTTTTGAAGCCCTTTACTCGGCAAGAATTTCCGGTGGAAATTACGGGCTGGAATACCTGGGCATTAGCTATCACTATCAAAGCATAAGCCGCGGCGTCATAGACAGTCGGGACTTAATTTATTTTATAAGTTTCATTTTCCTATTTCTAAAACTCACGGAAATTAGACTTAAAAACCTGCAATTAAAATCCTGATCTTGAAGCATAGCAAAACATATAGATCACTTATCATCATGGTTGTGGCCATTGCCATTGTAAATTGGCTGGCATCAGCCTTCTTTACCCGTTGGGATCTCACCGAAGATAATCGCTATACCCTCTCTCCTGCCGCGCTGAATATTATTGACGATGTGGAAGAACCAGTGATCATTGATGTTTTCCTGGAGGGTCAGTTCCCGGCGGAATTCCGAAGGTTAAAAAATGAGACCAGGCAAATGCTGGAAGAGTTTGCTGCCTATAATCACCATATTAAATTTAATTTTATCGATCCCCTGGAAGAGGAAGGGGATGCAGAAGCCATTGCGACAGAATTCTATGAAATGGGAATGACTCCCGCGAGGATTTCAGTGCAGGAAAACGGAAAAAGTTCGGAAGCCCTGATATTCCCTTGGGCCATGGCCAATTACGGGGAACAATCGGTGAAGATTCCCCTTTTAAAGAATCAGTTAGGAGCCTCAGACCAGGAACTGGTTAACAACTCGGTACAACAATTGGAATACGCTTTTGCCGATGGCCTGAGCAAGCTCATTTATCCACGGGAAAAAAAGATTGCAGTGATGCGAGGCAACGCTGAACTTCCCGATTCCCGAATAGTGGATTTGATAAGGAGCCTGCAGGATTATTACCTGCTCGCCCCCTTCACCCTGGACTCTGCCGAGGTGAATCCTGAAAAAACCCTGGAGGATCTAAAAAATTACGACCTGATCATTGAGGCTAAGCCTACCGAGGCCTATTCAGAAAACGAAAAATATATCCTGGACCAGTACACTATGGATGGCGGGAAATCCATATGGCTCACCGAGAGTGTAGCCATGGAGACCGACAGTTTAATGAACCCGGCCGGTACGGCCCTGGCCTACCCCAGGGATCTGAACCTGGGCGATATGTTCTTTGCTTACGGCGTACGCATCAACCCGGTCTTAATCAACGACATTTATTCTGCGCCTATCATCCTGGCCTCGGGCAGCGGCAACAATACCAGGTTCAATCCTTACCCCTGGTTTTACAGTCCGCTAAGCGCTTCTCCCAACGATCACCCAATAATCAACAATATAGAGGCAGTAAAATTTGAATATGCCAACCAGATCGATACCCTGGAAAACCAGGTAAACAAAACCATCCTCCTAAGTAGTTCCCCCCAAACAAAGGTTGAAGGAACCCCGAAGCAGATTAGTTTAAGTATGGTTGGGCAAGAGCCGGATCTCAGTAGTTATAAGGATGGGGAACAGCCCCTTGCGGTTTTACTGGAAGGGGAATTTACCTCGGCTTACAAAAACAGGATCAAACCTTTCAAAATAGCTTCCGACCTGGAAAGCAGTAAGGAAACCAAGATGCTGGTCATCGCCGACGGGGATGTAATTAAAAATGAAGTACAGCGCGGAGAGCCCCTGGAACTCGGTTTTGAACGCTACACTGGTAACACTTACGGGAACAAGGAATTCCTGATCAACGCGGTAAACTATATGCTGGATGACACCGGGCTCATGGAGATAAGGAGCAAGGAGATCAATATCGCGTTTCTGGATAAGGAGAAAGCCTCAGCCGAGCGGAAAAAATGGCAGGTGATCAATATCGCAGTCCCTTTGGTCCTGCTGCTTATCTTTGGATTGGCCTTCAATTTTTTCCGAAAAAGAAAATATGTGAAATAGCGATAAGGCCTTCACCGGGAATCACTCTTCCTTGGAACATATTAACAATTTTTATCACCGGAACTTTCGCAATATATTGTTATATAGATAATTACAGGCTTTAATCTATATTTTGATGTTAATAAAAACTCCCTGGGAAACAGGGGATTTTTGAAGGATTAAAATATATTTGTAACTGATTCTAATTAATCAAGACAAGCCGATGAAATTTATTGTATCCAGCAGTTACCTGCTGAAACAGCTTCAAATACTGGGCGGAGTAATTAACAATAACAACACCCTCCCTATTCTAGACAATTTTTTATTTGACCTAAAGCAGGATGAACTTACGGTATCTGCCTCGGACCTGGAAACCACGATGTCTGCCAAATTAAAGGTGGACTCTGATTCTGAAGGCAAGATCGCGGTACCTGCAAAACTGCTTTTGGAAACGCTGAAGACGTTTCCGGAACAGCCTTTAACCTTTGTAGCTGAAGATAACAATACCATAGAACTTAGTTCCAACCACGGAAAATACGCCCTTGCCTATGCACATGGCGAAGAATTTCCGAATCCTGTAGAGCTGGAAGATCCAAGCAGTACTAGGATTGAAGGTGACATCCTCTCCACAGCTATCGGGAAGACCATTTTTGCCTCAGGGAACGATGACCTTCGCCCGGTGATGAGCGGGGTGTTCTTTCAGTTCTCTTCTGAAGGTTTAACCTTTGTGGCTACCGATGCCCATAAGCTGGTAAAATATTCCCGCGAAGATGTTACGGCTAATCAGTCGGCTGAGTTTATTATGCCTAAAAAGCCTTTAACGCTTTTAAAGGGTATTCTTGCAGGAAGCGAAAGCGAAGTACTGATCGAATATAACGACTCTAACGCAAAGTTCACCTTTGATGATACCGAACTGGTATGTCGTCTAATCGATGGAAAATACCCGAATTATGAAGCGGTAATTCCCAAGGAGAATCCAAATAAACTAACTATAGAAAGAAACCAGTTCCTGAGCTCAGTGCGCAGGGTTTCTATCTTCTCTAATAAAACCACCCACCAGGTAAGACTTAAGATCGCCGGGGCCGAACTCAATATATCTGCCGAAGACGTAGATTACAGCAACAAGGCTGAAGAGCGGTTAACCTGTTCATACCAGGGTGATGATATGCAGATCGGGTTTAACTCGCGTTTCCTTACTGAAATGTTGAATAACCTGACCTCAGATGAAGTTCAACTGGAAATGAGCCTGCCTAACCGTGCAGGAATCCTAACCCCGGTCGATGGGTTGGATCCGGGAGAAAAGATCATTATGCTGGTTATGCCAGTAATGCTTAACAATTAAGACAAACCCCCTATCCCCCCGAAGGGGGATTTTGTCTTTTTCTATTCCCCATGGGGAATGAGAATAAACAAGATCAAAAAAAACCTCACAGGTAATAAATATCCGTGAGGTTTTTTAGTTGTAATTATTTGAGGATCTGAATGCTAAAGGGATAATGTGGCATCTGGCCATTGCTGACCTTAATAGCATTTACTATAGGAAGCACTAACATTATTATGGCGATTACCACCAGGGCAATAAGGCCGAGACCCAAAAGGAAAATAAGCGGTACGGCAATAATGCTATAAATAAACATGCTTATCTGGAAATTCAGGATCATCTTGCCATGCAGATCCATGCCCGCGACTTTGTCTTTCTGGGTCAGCCATAGGATAAGCGGGACCAGGAAACCGCCAATTCCGGTAACAAGATCCAGCAATTGACTAAGGTGTGTTAGCACAAGCATTTGATTATCCTCTCTCATGGTCAAAGTATTGATTGGTTAGTTTTGTTAGTTAAAAATATCAACTTCTTTATAAATATGACGCCCGGATCTTAAAAATGTTACAAATCCTGGTTTTGTTAATTTTCTTCTACCACCTTTGGAGAGGGTTATGGGGCAACCTATCTTTGCACTATGAAAATGAATGACACTATAGTAGCCCTGGCGACTCCTTCGGGAGCCGGAGCTATTGCAATAATAAGAGTTTCCGGACCCAAGGCTATGGAGATCGTGGCTCCACTGTTTAAGACCAGGAGTAAAAAGCCTCTTGAAAAACAGCCAAGCCACACCCTTCATCTGGGCAACCTGATAGATGGTCAGCGCACCTTGGACGAGGTCCTGGTTTCTGTTTTCAGAGGAACAAAGTCCTATACCGGGGAAGAAACCATAGAAATCTCATGCCACGGAAGTCCTTATATCCAACAGGAAATCATTCAGCTCCTTGTAAGAAAAGGATGCCGTTCTGCCGAGGCCGGAGAATTTACCATGCGTGCCTTTTTAAACGGGAAAATGGATTTGAGCCAGGCCGAGGCCGTGGCTGATCTTATTTCTTCGGAAAACCAGGCAAGCCACCAGATGGCAATGCAACAAATGCGAGGTGGGTTTTCCAGTGAGATCCACAGGCTAAGACAGGAGCTGCTCGACTTTGCCTCCTTGATAGAACTGGAATTGGATTTTTCAGAAGAGGATGTAGAGTTTGCCAACCGGGAACAATTTAAAGAACTTGTGGCTAAAATTCAGCAGGTCCTTAAAAGACTCATCGATTCCTTTGCTACCGGGAATGTACTGAAAAACGGAATACCTGTGGCGATTGTAGGAGAACCCAATGTAGGGAAATCCACATTGCTCAATGCGCTGCTCAATGAAGAGCGCGCCATTGTTTCAGAAATTGCCGGTACGACCAGGGACAGTATTGAAGATGAGATGAGTATTGGTGGGGTTGGTTTCAGATTCATCGATACGGCAGGAATACGGGAAACCCAGGATGTGGTAGAAAGCATAGGTATCAAACGGACATTTGATAAAATAAGCCAGGCTCAGGTAGTTGTAGCCCTGATAGACAGTGGGAAGTGGCAGGCAGATATCAGAAACCGGAAACCCCAGCAAAACACCGCTCCCAGAAAGGGTGAATTGGATGTTTTTCTACATGAAATTGAAAAAATCAAAAACAAGTTTCCTCAGAAACCTCTTATTATCATAGCCAACAAGATCGATCAACTTTCAGAGGAAGAAAGAATGAAACTGGCTCAGGCCTTAAATGACATTGAAGGATCAAGCCTGCAGTTGCTTTCAGCCAAGACCGGCGAAGGTGTGGAAGAACTTAAGATGAAACTTCTGGAGTTTGTCAATACGGGAGCTTTGCGAAACAACAACACTATTGTAACTAATAGCCGACATTATAACGCATTATTAAAAGCACTGGAAGAAATCAACAAGGTTGAAGAAGGCCTTAACAACAATCTTTCAGGAGACCTGCTGGCAATAGATATAAGAGAAGCACTTCATTATTTTGGAGAGATCACCGGCGAGGTCACCAATGACGAATTATTAGGAAATATTTTTTCTAATTTTTGTATTGGCAAATAGAAAATCAAACCAACAAAAACAAAAACAAATCAAATCGTACACTATTAAAGGGTTTAGAAACAAAAGTTGTTTTGTTGTCTTTTTTTAAAAGGTACATTTTTTTTGAAATATGTACCTTTTATAATAAAATTTATATTTAGATTTGGCTTATGAATGTCTCTTATTTACTTCAAAAGCCACTAAAAATGAATATAAAAATTGTGTCCCAAAAATTTAGGGAGATTACGACTCCTAATTCCTTCTATAGCCCCTTAAAAACGCAAGCGAAATGTCCCTTAGAGATATCTAATCGAGCAAATCAACATTAAAATTGATCTATGAGCTCTAATATTAGAATCAAGAAAAAGTGCCAGCTCTGCAACAGCGAATTCATCGCAAAAACTACTGTTACCAAATTCTGCGGAGACACCTGCGCAAAGATCGCCTACAAAGCCAGAAAACGGGCTGAAAAGATTCAGAAAGCTTCAAAACCTCAGAAGGTAAAGGCTGATCCCAAGGAAAAAGTCCAGGATTTACAACTGAAGGAATTTCTCAGCGTCAAAGAAGCGGCCATTTTACTCGGCTGTTCAGTAAAGACTATTTATCGTCTCATAGACAATGAACAGTTAAAAGCAGTCAATTTGGGACAAAGACTTACTCGTATTAAGAGAACTGAAGTAGATTATATTTTTAACCAACAAAATTAACCCATGGCAAACGTTACCTTAAGATCCAAGCCTTTAAAAGATGGTATGCTTAGTCTTTATCTTGATTATTATCCACCAGTCATTATTCCTAAAACAGCCAAGCTTTCCCGAAGAGAGTTTTTAAAACTCAAGATTTATGAATTTCCTGAAAATGCACAGGAAGAAAGATTTAATGAGTCACAACTTGAAATAGCTGAGGAAATTAGAGCTACCCGATTTCTGCAACTTAAGAATAAGGAATTTGGATTGGTAGATAATATTGTAATGGATATCAAATTCAGTCAGTATTTCCAAGAAGTAGTAGATGAGTATTATAACACGGGAAGCAAAGGCAACTACCATTCCTGGAAATCCTCACTTGATTACTGGAAAGCTTTTATGGGAGAGGATTTGACAACACAAAACTTGACTGAATGGCATGTTAGCAACTACAGAAATTTTCTTCTCACTACAAAAAACCTGAGGACCAATAAAGGGAAGTTAGCCATTAATACCGCCTCCAGCTATTACAAGAATTTCATTATGGTCTTGAAAAAGGCTTACAAGGATAAACTCCTTTCTAAAAATTTAGCTGAGGATGCCAGATATATAAAAGAACAAGAAACACATAGGGAGTACCTATCCGAAAAGGAATTATCAAAGCTATGGAAAACCCCTATTGATAATGTAAAAGTGAAACATATGGCCGTTTTCTCTGCTTTAACAGGTCTTCGATTTTCTGACGTAATTAATCTGAAGTGGGAAGATGTTTATGAGGACTCCCACCAGGGCTACTACATTCAATTCAGGGAACAAAAAACAGGAAATATTAAGAACCACCCTATCTCCAAATCAGCTGTAAATATTCTCAGTGAACAAGAATCGAAGGAAGGACAGATTTTTACTGATATCACATATTCTCAAATTTCCAGGCCTCTTAAAAAATGGCTCCTCGAGGCAGGTATTCACAAGAAAATTACTTTTCACAATTTTAGGCACAGTTATGCCACACTACAGTTAGCTAATGGAACTGATATTTACACGGTATCAAAGCTATTGGGCCATAAAAATGTATCTACAACACAGATATATACTAAGGTCATGGATCAAAACAAGGTAAAAGCAGCTAATAGGATAAACTTAGACTTGGATGGACTATAGTAAGTTATTTAAAGAGAAATACCGGGTCACCTTTCAGAACTTAGAAGATTTCGTCAATAGTGAATTCAAAAGCTCAAAGGAAGACGATGAGGATGAGCGGGATTATCAGGAGACTTATAATGAAGTAAGATCTAAACTCGAAAAATGGCGAAACGAACATTTTGAAAGATCCTCACTCAAACCTGATGTTGAAATATACAACTACTTTACCTCCCGTAACAACAAGGTAAATTTCCCTGAACACCTTTTTCCCGGGGTCCTGGAGAAGAAGACTAAAAAGTTATTCTTAGAGAAGCATTCTGAAGCAGAATATTTTTCCTTCATTGAGGACTTAGCAGAGAATAAAGCTTATAAAGATTTTGTAGATATCACTAACAATTTTGACAAGTACATCCAACTCGTCTACAAGGATAAGAAGTGGAAACCAATAGAGTTTGAGAAATTTGATCACAACTACGAATCGGCTGAATACTTTTTAAAACTTCATAAAAAGATATATCCCCAACAAACTCAAACCAGAAGTAAGACAACTAAAGACTATACTGAGCAAATTACCCAAACTCAACAACGGCTGAGATCTTTTAAAGAGGAAGAAAAAATATTTCTCCTCAAAGTGTTTTACCAAGAAATCATATTTCATAAAGGATTAGGTAGAACAGAATTTATAAAGTTCTCACATGTTATTTCAGGCATGGAGGATTTATCAATATTTTACAAGAAAGCGGAAAGCGCTAAATCTTACAACTTATTCCAAAGAGACTACGATCATTTCTTCAAGTTTCAGGATGGAAAATTCTTAGAACTTCTAATTAATAAGCTGGAAAAATTAGGTCTCAAAAGACTGGAGGCTGAAGTAAGAATGATCCAAAGTAAAACATAATAATTCGAGCCAAACTGATTGAAAAAGTAAAACCAGCTACCCAAAATAGCTGGTTTTTTTGTGTTCTTTTTCGAATTATTACTTTCTCATTGTGCTGGGAATTAACCACATACCTAAAACCCATGGTCTGCCCAGGGGTCACCCACCTATGACCGGTACCCTGTGGATTCTCTATATTCTTGTACCCTGTAACAATAAACCCCTTAAAAAAACAGGATTATGAAAGACCTGAATTTGATCACCAGCGAGGATCTTAAAAAGCTCGCTACAGAACTCTACCAGCTAACAAAGAAGGAAGCTGAAGAAAACAACCAGGAGGACATCTTGAACGCCAAGCAAGCTGCAAAACTCCTGGACTTAAGTCCAGCCACAATCTACGGTAAAACCCACCGGAACGAAATCCCCTTCTTTAAACAAGGAAAAAAGCTGCTCTTCTCACGAGCTGCTCTTTTAGAGTGGCTTAGGAAAGGGGAAAATCCAGTGGCAAGCATAACATCAACTACAGCCAAATCAAAAGCAGCCGAATATTTACACAATAACCGAAGATTTTAAACAAACTATAAAATACATACCATGAAAAAAATTGAAAAAAAATGTTTTCACTGTTCTGAACCCTTTTGGACTACTACTGATGACAAAATTCCTTTTTGCCGTCGCGTAACCTGCCAAGAGACGGCAGCATTATTAGAAGTAGAAAAGAATTTGGACCGCTTAGTGAGGGCCATTACACCACATATAATTACTACCAAGACAGGAAGAAAGAATCTGAAGAACAAAGCTAATTTTTTGATCAACAGAAACAAGAATAGATATATCCCTATAAAGAATCTGCCAAGAGGGCCTAAGGGAGTGACCGCTAAGTTTGATGTTGTAAAACAAGAGGTAGTATATCGAACCTTTAAAGAATTATCCAAAACTCGTTAACCTAACGTTACTTTAACTTACAATAATGGAAAAACACCTATATACGTGCGATTACTGCTCCAAAACCTACATACCGAGAAGGAGATATAAACAAAGATTCTGCAGCAACAGCTGCAGAGTCAACTCCCACAAACGTAAAAACAAACTATCTCCAGCGAAACCAGATGAAGGTTTAAAAGCACCTACGCAGAAGCCTCCTAAAGAAGGAATTTCTATGGCAGGAATCGGTAATGCAGCTATAGCGAATGTTGTTACTGAAGTCGGAAAATCAATATTTATCAAAGAAGAAAACAAGCCTGCCACGAAAGGTGACATTCAAGCCCTGGCAAGCAAAATTACCGATAGATATATTCCAATAAAGAACATGGATGCACGAGCTGACGGTGCTCCGGCTTATTTTGACACTACCTTAAAAGAAATTGTCCACCTTAAGTTTTTGCCCCCATGGAAATAGAAAATCTTAAGGATATTGAGGAGGCAATATTGAAACATAGCTCCAGCTTGGAAGATAAGGCTGTTAGGCAGCTTCACCAAATTATTGATAAGTTGCCTCCATACATCAATCAATTAATAAACGAAGCATTTGAACATAAGAGAATACCAAAGGAGTACCTGTTAACATCCATACTTTTTGCCTTCAGTAATACGGCAGGTTTAGCAATACGGCTGGATGCGATGGGATATTCTAACTATAGCAATATCTATGCGGCTATTATCGGTAGCAGGGGAGACGTAAAATCCCCTGCTATGGATTTGGCCACAGAGCCACTTAAAACATATGATGATGTACAATACCAGGAATTTCGAGATAGGTCATTGCAGGACAGCACTGAGGAGCCACAAGGGAGAAAACAACTGTTCATACAAGACGCCACAATTGAAGCTGCTTACTTCAAACATTATCATAATCCCTTTTCACTGGGAATCTTAATGGATGAACTATACCACCTAATTGAAAAAATGGGCAATCCTTCAAGTAAGGATGGCCCAGGTTGGCGTACGCTTTTATTGCAAGGGAATACTAACAAATTTGTGGACATAGTAAGAAAGACAACAGAAAGTTTCCGCTTGACAAGGTCCTACCCGGTGCTGATGGGTTCCATACAGCAAGAATTTATACCTAAAATTTTTGCAGGAGGCAATTTAGAAAGCGGCTTGACGGACCGCCTCCTCTTTACGCCCAAACTAACGCACAACTCGAAGCTCTCCAGATTTCCTATAGGTCAAGACTGTATAAAACGGTATTCAGATAACCTATTAAGAGTGATGGAGTATAGAAAGCTTGTTGAGGACTCAGAAACAAAAGACCCTCTTGTCCTGACTTGTACTTCAGAGGCAGAGGACAGATTGTTCGATTACACCCAAAACTTGATCCAATTACAAGAGAGTTCAGAAGAAATAGAAAAAGGATATTTAGCAAAAGCTCAAATAAACATTCACAAGCTAATAATCCTCACGCACCTTATAAAAGAATCAGCTACTCCTGAATTTCGTTTAAAAATAGATCTGGAAACCGTGGAGGAAGCCATAATGATCATGGATTTTTACTTTACCAATTTCCAGATCATTATTGATAAACTCGACAACCATACCCTGGATATTGATTTGAATCATGTAGTAAGACTTGGTGTTAGAAATAAAGCTACGCAACAAGAGATAGCATCAGTTATAGGAAAAGACAAGTCCACAGTTTGCCGGAAAATAGCCAAAATGAAAATTTAGATGCAACCTGCAACTTGCATTTTTGTCTTAAACGCCTCACATCACGCTGAATTATAGATCGTTGAGGCCTTTTAATAGGTAAATTGCAGGTTGCACGTTGCACAACAATGTACCCTATGCTCACCAAAATCGAAAGAACATTAAAATTTGACAAAAGACGGAACTACCAACTCATTACCCCATGTTGTGGTAAGCGAAACACAGATGGAAAATTTGTCAATTATAGAGGTTTCCCACTGATCTATGGTTACTGTCATTCCTGCGGAAAATCCACTCTCCCACCATCTTTGTATAGAAATGAAAAAGGGCAAGAATATCAATGGAATGAAATCACCAACTCCTGGGACACGGATGTGGTGATCTCCCCTACTCCAAGCTTTTCAGAAAATTTTAGCTCTACAAGCAATAATCCAGATCAGCAATTTATACCTGAATCGCTGATCTGGAAATATTACGAAATAGCACCGGAAAATAATATGTTGCAGTATCTCAGAAAGAACTATCCAGAGCAAGAAGTCGGTCGTGTCAAAGAGGAGTACGCACTTGGCTCAACAAAAGACGGAGGCACTGTTTTCTGGCTAATCAATGAAGATCTCCAGGTCCAGAAAAATAAGATTTGCTATTACCAAGAAAATGGAAAGAGAACAAATCGGTTTGCTGCTCCTTACAAGAATGAAGATGGTTACTATGCTTGCTTATTTGGAGCTCACCTTCTGGGGGGTATTAGAAAAGGAGCAGATCTCGTGGTGCTGGTGGAGAGTGAAAAGACGGCTGTTGTGGGGGCAATTCTTCTTCCCCAATATACTTGGCTGGCTTTTGGAGGTTTAAATGGACTGACAGTCGCCAAATCAGCTTGTTTAAGAGGACATAAGATCCTTTTGATCCCAGACATCAGTGAGAAGGCAGTCGACATAGCTCAAGCTAAGAATGCTTACTTGAGATCTATAGGTGTACGTGCAACCATTTGGGATATGACCGAGGGGAAATCAGATAAACAATTACTTTCTGAAGGCATTTTTAATAATGACCTCGAGGATTTATTTCGAAGTTTCCCAAAGTTGACATTAAATCCTACCAATTCTTTTTAATCTACTATATTCTTTGAATTCAGGAGAAAATTTTAACCGTTCATGCTTTGGCTGCAATGAGTGGCATCCAATACAAAGAACCTTTAGATTATAGGGATTGTCATTAGATTTATTACCGTCGATATGATGCGTATGGCAAAGATTTGGGTATTGAGACAAATCAGTGTCACATTCCTCACAAGTATAATTTTTTCTTTCCCGTATTTTTTTTGACCTATTACGGAAATTGGGATTATATATATTTAAAGGTGCCGTTTTATCATTTTTAAAAAATCCAGGGTTCAAACTGGTTGTTTTGACTAATTCGAAATACTGTCCTAAATCAAAATCGCTAAATATTTCACTTTGAATTCTACGGGGGTGTCGGGAATACCCCTGGTAGTTAATCTTTTTCAAACAATTTTTACAGACCTTTAAAGGCTCCAATAGTCCTTCTTTTATTATCTCTCCATCGTCAATAAGGTTAATATTAAATTGACCGTCGGTCCTCAAGGAAACAACATAGCGAGAGTTTCTTTTATTCTGAAATGACTGGCTTATAGAGGAGCAATTGGTCAAATGAAACTTATAGCCTTTTTCATAGTACTTAGCATATTGATCTCGTATATAGACAATTACTTTTTTACCTTTATATTCAAAAGTACCATCCTTAATTTCGATTTCTTCAGGATCGATCTGTACTTCTCCTATTTCAAGTAATTCCTTTAGCCTGTTATCATCCAAATCGATCCAGGTCGTTGGTCCTGTGTAGGGAATTAAATCAGCCCCCATTTCTTCCCTAATTTTATTAAGCCTTGGGAACTCCAGAAAATTTATCAATTTCATTCTGCCAAGATTTTCGCTATCTGCTTTTCTGCATTTGTACGAACCCGAAATTCCACCCGTCGGGATAAGCCCCTATTTTCTTCTCCATTTTCATCAATAATTAATTTACTTGATGATAAGCCATTAGCAGTTACGTTGCTTCTAATCCATTCAGCTAAACTTTCATTTGCCTGATTCTGCAATAAGAAATTCAGAACATTCCTTGTCCTGTCCTGGGATAACTCCATATTATAGATGTATGCTTTTTCATCGGGAACGTTCTGGCCCCAATAGCTTGAGGTATGGCCTTCTATTCTAATTTCAGAAATATCTTCTTTGTATTTATTACTGTGGAGTAACTTGATGAAACGTGGAAAAAAATCGTTCAGAATAGTTTGGAACTCTGGTTTTATTTGAGCGCTACCTTGCGAAAAAAGAACTTCGGGGGCCGTAAATCTCACGCTCAAATTTTCTTTATCAATTACAGCATTCCACTTTTCCAGATCCTCTTCAAATTCTTGATTTAAATCTTCGTATAGCTCATTTTGAAGTTTATTATAAGTAACCGCTACTTCCTGAATTTTTTCTTTTTCCAAAAAGACTTTGACCATATAACTAATAGCTATTAGTAAAAAAACCATCATCAGGACCGACATCAGGTCAGAAATTGGCAGCCACTGACTTTCGTTGTCTTCTTTGCCTTTAAAGTATTTCATTAATTGAGGTCTTTAGACATTTGCACAACACTTCTCAGTTTTTCGGTAAGAGGCTTATAATCTTCAACAAAATGCTGAGAAAGGCTTGTCAATTGAGTTCCCAAGCTCTCTAACGCCTTATTTAGTTCCTGGCCCAGTTCTTCATCCAGTTTTTGTATTCTGTCTGCATTACCCACTATCATTTCGTCGATTTTATCTTTATAGGTCTCCATTATTTCAGTCTGTGATTTGGAAAAACTTTCATAATTACTTTCAATATCTTCCAGGGCATTTCCAACATAATCCTTAGCTACTGAAGTAAGTTTTTCCATATTTTGCTCAATAATAGGAAAAGAAGTTTTTGCTTTTTCTCCTAATTCGGCAAATGAATTTACCTGAAGAGATAAATCATTTAAAAGTTTCTGATAGGTTTCGTTGGACTCGTGAATTACATTATGATTATGAGCAACATTTTCAAGATTCTTATCTACCCCATCCATAGTTTTTGAAATTTTTAAAAATGTCTCATTTAGCATTTGAACCTGAGTCTTATACTCTTTTTGCCATTCCAGCATCGCCCCAACTCCTTCATTCAACCGTTTGAAATTTTCTCCAAATTGCTCATTTATTTTGGTGTTAAAATCTTTCATCACCTGGGTTAGAGCATCAATAAGGCTTTGAGTATTATCCGCTACCATTTGTTCTGCAAAATCCTCAAAGGATTTATTCATTTTATCAAATCCGTCAATATTTGTAGTTCTAATCTTTTGAAGCTGTGTTAATAACGATCCATCCTCTTCTCCGGAAATAGAGTTTGTCATTCGATCCATAGATCGAATCATTTGCCTCGCCAAGTCATCAGAATGATCCTCCTCTTCTTTAGGAAATCCATAGAGTTGAGGAAATGTTCGTATAATGATATTAGCCAATAATCCAGCAATTGATGTTATAAAAGCAGTTTTTAATCCATCAATTAAAACTGGGACACTCCCGGTTATATCCTCTGAGTTAAAATTCATTAACCCCACAAATACACCGAAAAAAGTACCGAAAATGCCTATCGTAATGGTTAGACTGGCAATATGTCCTTTTTCGAATTTATTTTTGAGATAAAAAGGAAGAAATAGTATGGTTATAGCAGCAATAACCGATATTGTAAATAGATTTTCTTGTAATGTTTCAATCATAAATAAACTATTTAAAAATTTAATTCTTATAGATCCATTCCAGCCCCATTAAGCTTTAGCCAGGCCTTTCTTTGGAGGTAATCGGGCATTATTTTATCGAGTTCGTTCCAAAAGGCATCCGAATGATTGGGGTGGATTAAATGAGTTAATTCGTGGGCTATTATATAATCTATAATGGTCAATGGCGCCATCATTGTTTTCCAATGGAAGTTCACATTTCCTTTTGGGGTCCAGGAACCCCAGCGGTTTTGTAGTTCCATTATTTTTATCTCATTTGGATGCACATCGAGAAGCTTCCGGTAATGCTCCACCCGCTCCAAGATTCTTTTTCTGCCTTTCTCTTTGTAAAATTCCACAAAAGCTTCCTTTGCTCTGGGCAGGTTCTTTTTCCGGAGTCTGAAACAGCCATTTTTTAGTTTAAGCGGAACTCCCTGGTCGGTTACGATCTCAAGTTTGTAGTTTCTTCCGAGATAATAGAAACCTTCGCCATTCACAAATTCCCGGTATACCCTTTTCGTATTGGCATCTTCCCATTGTGCCAAATGGGAATAGATCTGATAGCGCTTTTGCTCAATCATCGCCTCAATTTCAGGATCACTCAACTGCTGTGGAACCAGCACTGAGATACTACCGTCCCGCTCCACATAAATACTGGATGTTTTCCTTTTGCTGCGCTTTAAGCTGTATTCTATATCTTTATAATTAGGCATCTTCCTTAATCAGTAATTGATGTCTTTTTTTGGCCAATGCCATTATTTCTGAAACAATTTTTTCGGTTTTGTCTATCACCGGATCTAAATCCAGGTCTCCTGCAGTTAGATAAAAAATATCCTGAAGCTTTCCTTTTAGTTTTTCTATCTCATCTTCTTTTTTCCAAAAATGTGAAATCCTGATCTCTTTTTTAATTAAAGGCAAAGCTTCCTTTATGATAGGTTTCAACTGAAGTTTTATTTCTTCAGAGGCCTCTCTTCCATAAGCAATATCAACTATTAGGTCATAAAACGGAGCTTCATCTACGCTAATACCTACAATAGATCCTTCTTTACGCCCAGCTTCCATTTCCTCCCTCGCCTCTTGAAGGTTTTCCAAAATAGCATCCCAGTCTTCCCAGTGATTCTGCATTATAGAATCGATCTTTTCACTCATCGTTTTGTAATAAACCGGATCGTCCTGAGCATTTATTTTAATATGCTTTCGCATTGCGTGCTCCATCTCGCTTGCTTTGGCCTTTGGGGTTTTGTTCTTATCGAGTTCTTTAAGAAATTTAGATGAAAACAATTCAGTAGGTGGGACTTTTGGGTTGATCCCGAGGCTTATAAGGTGCTCATTTACCAGTTGCTTTACCTTATTACCCTGACCTGAAATATCAAGAGTATCATCTTTATACCGCTCTTTTACCTTGCTCAGCAAATATGCAAAGCGTTTCATCGGGATCTTGAACCGGTTAGCAGCTTCGTTTGGAAGTACCACATTCATACTTTCCTGGAAAGCTTTGTAAAAAGTGGTGAAATTAGCCCGACGTTTTATATCTCCCATCAATTCTATGGCTCTTTCCAAAACTTCATATTCCGCTTTTTTATCTTTAATGCGCTGATTTACGAAATTCTCAATTTCAGGTAATTTATTGTCGCTGAAAAGTTGCAGTAACCTTCGATACCGATTTTCCAAAATAGGTACTTCGGTGGTAACATCTTTGAAGCCCTGTAATACTTCATCGGCCTCATCTCCGCCATAAATGGAGAGGGCATCCTTAAGGTTTTCAGTTAGACCTATATAATCGACTATATAACCGCGGTTCTTACCGGGTTGAACCCTATTCACCCGAGCAATAGCTTGTAAAAGGTTATGTTCTTTCAGTTTTTTATCCAGATACATGATCTGTTCGATGGGAGCATCGAAGCCGGTTAGCAGCATATCACAAACTACGAGAAACGCAATCCCGGTATTGGGTTCTTCATAATTGAATTTCTTTTTAAAATTAGCAACCGCATTCATCGCTTTGGCTTCCTTCCTGGCCATAGTGATCTCGGCCTCTTCATTAGTATCGTCAATGGAGACAATTACTGCCGACTTTAGAAATTTCAATTTCTGAAGCAGCTCGGGTTCATAACTATCATCGAGCTCCTTTTCTTTTATAACCTTTTCCAAGGCCAGATCAAGATACTTTTTATAGCGTACCGCAGCTATTTTAGAAGAGCACACCACCTGGGCCTTAAAGTCATCAGGAAGGATGTTCCTAACATAGTGCCTAAGCATATCTTCAGCGATAATTTTTATCCGCTCTTCAGCTTCCAGAATATCCCCGTAAGTGCCATATTTCTTTTTAATGGCCAGTAACTCTTCCTCTGTTCGATCTTTAAAGAGATTTTCGAATTTGCGATCGAATTCAGATTTCTCATTAAGTGCGGTGTCGGCAGTTTTACCCTCGTAAAGAATTTGAACCGTAGCCCCGTCATCTACCGCATCCTGAAGCTTGTATTTATCAATATAATCCCCAAAACGCTGTATAGTTTTTGTCTTATGCCTGTCGGTTATAAGTGGGGTTCCAGTGAACGCTATTTTAGTAGAATTAGGAAAGGCCGCAAACAGATTATCTCCCAGGTCTGAATTTACGGTTCGGTGGCTTTCATCTTGAAGTATGAGTATTCTATCTGATTTGTTTACAAGTCCGAAATTTTTATACTGAGGAATGTCTTCGGCAACTTGATCTAAAATATACGCAGGAGCTTGTCTTTCTTTTTCCTGGAACTTTTGCAGCATAACCATGGTGATATTGGAAGCTTCGCCGGAAAGTTTTGGCTTGAGCTCACCTATACTGGTCACGTAATCTACTTTTTCCCCGGTATAATTGGCAGTTTTCCCCAGCTGTTCTTCCAGATCATTGCGATCGTTTACGATAACAACTTTATAATCACTTAAAACTTGTACACTGCGCAATTTTTTAATCAGGAATACCATTGTGAGAGATTTTCCTGATCCCTGGGTGTGCCAGATCACTCCTGACCGCGCCTCAGGGGTTTCACCATTGAGCAGTTTATCCTTGATCTTCTGAACCGCCCTGAATTGTTGATAGCGGGCGAGAATTTTGATTTCCTTGTTTTCGCCAACTTCCATAAACAAGGTGAAATTCTGGAAAAGATCCAGCAAGTTTTCCGGGGAAAGCATTCCCTGGACCAATTTTTCCTGGGGCCGTTCTTTACCCAGCGGTGGCTCATATTCCCTTAAATGCTCCGGAATAATATCTTTCCAGTTGAGATAGTACTGATCTGTAGCTGTTAGGGTGCCGTAGGTGGCATCTTCGCCGTAGGTAGCGATGTTAAAATGATTAAAATGGAACAGGCGTTCTTCACCTTCTTTTAATCCTGCTCTATGGGTGCTTTCCCTTTGATTACTATACCGGCTTAGCTGTTCATATGCCGCAGCCAGAGGATTGGCTGTAAACATATTTTGATCTTTACATTCCACTACCACCAAGGGTAAGCCATTGACGAATAAAACCATATCTGGTATTATAAATCCTTTGGGAGTCCCCGGAGTATCTATACGAAACTGGTTTATGGCGATAAAAGAATTTTCATTCGGATTATTAAAATCTATGAACTGCACCTTAGGAAATTCCTCACCAGTGAGTTCATTTTCGTCTACCGATGTGCCATTGATCAAAAGTTCAAAAACCAGTTTATTAACTTCCAGTAGGTTTTTGGTAGGATGATCTGTAAGCTCCTGGAAGAGGTCTTCAAGTTGAGCATTTGTAAGCCATTCTTTTCCTTCACTTTTGTTTATCTTCCTAAGCCTTTGAAGAAAAACTTTTTTTAATACCACTTCCCTGAAAGAAGACCTATGACTTTTAGCAGGATCAGTTGGAATCCTAAATCCCTGATCTATGGCTGTCCAGCCAAGCTTGCTAAGCTGTTCCAAAAAGGGTTTTTCTACGAAGTGGTATTCAGACATATTTATTTAGTTTAGAAGATTCTTAAACCATACAATTGCTGCTTGCCCGTCTAAAGTTGCCACTTGATTCACATTTCTGGAATGACGAATGGAATTCCTTAGTTCGCCTAACTGGCTAAATCGGGACATTAACTGCTGCTTATTCTTAAATTTATCTTCAAATAAAGGCCAGCAGGTCTTTGACGTTATCAGAGTGTTATATTCCTGAAGGTCAAAATATTCAAGTTTTGGTCTTGTAGAATTAAAATCTTCAGGGCTCAATGAAGGATCCTTTCTTAAAGCCGTCTGGATTCGACGATTGACCTTATCCAGTACATCAGGTGGTACGATTTCTTTATAATCTTTTCCATTAATTCGTTCGGCGATTAAATCCCTGAGCTCTAATTCGACGTTTTCAATGTCATCATTCAGCTTTTTTAATTGGGGTGGCAGTTCCATCGCATCATCAATAATTTTATGTTTTATGGAGGCTTTGATCGTACTTTCACGCTCTTTCAGGAATTCCATAAAATCTTCTTCAGTAAAGGGATCCCGCATCAAAATTTCGCAGGCAGCTCTTGAAATGAGGTGAGACTGGAGAATTTTATAGAAATCATCTTCAGAATTATTATCCCTCATCTCTTTTAGATACTCATTAGGCAACCTGTCCTTAAGAATAAACCTGTTGGTTTCAGGAGACAGCGGAGTTCTATTTAGAATAGAGTTAATGTTACCAATATTATTCTTTTTACCCCACGAGTGCGGGACAATATGATGGTCGTCAAGAGTATCATATTCAGGTAGATCTGCCGTATACCAGTCTCTTGCTTCATTAAGTATTAAAACATTGAAAATAGCATTATAAATAGCACCTCCTTTTGTAAGCTTTAAGAATTCCTGAGCTTCAAATTCTTTTACAAAACGCACATAGTTTTCCGGTTCAAGAGTGTCATCTTCAAACCACTTTTTTAGATCGGTGAAATCTTTGGCTGTTGTACTTTCCACTGAACTTGAATAGCTTTGGGTAAATATGGAAGCCCAATACCATTTTTTAATTTTGGCATTAACATCCAGGTTGTTTTTATATCCTCGTGATTCTACATATTTATTAATTGCTGTAAAAGCAGGAATAATAGAAGGGTAAGGAACAAAGACTGGAGAAATAGCGCCAAACTCTCTCGGATTTTTAAGTTTTTTAATGGACTTTTCAATAGCCTTGACTGAAGAATCCCATTTTACCTTAAACTCCTCTTTGCTGTTAATAAGCACTTTTTTCTCTTTTGTGCCATCAGAATGTTTTATTGTCTTTTCAGCTTCTGGTACGAGATAATAAAGGTATTTTGAACTACAGTAAGTTTGCTCCAATATAGACATTACCTGCACCACATAGATCTTCATTTTATCAGATCCGGTATAATCAAGATCATCGGCTACGTCTCTCCACATTTCTTTTAAATAGATTTCGTGAGGCCGAAGAATAGCATTTAGAAGGTCGAATATGCTTAATGGCACTCCCTTACTATTGATATGAGTGAATATATCGCAAACCTTTCCCACAGAAATCTCACGGTCCAATTCTATGTAGCTAAGGTTGTAGTCATTAAGTAATTCTTTAATAATTTTCTCCAGGCCCTCTGCATTTTCAATATTCCTTCGAGCTTCAAGAATTTCTGCTGTATAATCGCGACGTTCGTCTTCGATAACGGAGTCTTTATTTTCACCTTCCAGGAACATTTTCTTTTGCTCCATCCAAAATGATTTGTAAGCGTTAACCCAGGAGATAATTTCCCAGCTGCCACGACCTACAACTTCCATTGGAAAAATATTTTCCCTAAACTGCATTTCCTGGGAAGCGGCAAGTTTTCTGATGGCTATGCTTTCCCACTTGTAATAAAATGCCTCTTCGTAATTCTCATTATTCAATTGATTGATGTCCATAAAGAAATAGCAGCGTTTTTTTCTTTTGGGATAGGGAATATCTGGATTGAAAAAAGCGAAATACATTGCGGTAAGCCTCTGCTGGCCGTCAAGAACAATATGCTCAGGCCGTGTTGTACCTTCAAAGCCTTTAATAGGTTCGCAGCTTAACACTTTTATGTTATTGGGACTGGCTTTCCACAGAAGCAGTGTACCAATATAGTAATCCATAAAAATGGAGGTAATCAAGCTATTCACATCCCAGGGGTCCCATTCAAATTCCCGTTGAAAATCTGGAATCACAAATTTACCTTCCCTGATTTCAGAGATGATCTTATCCAGGTGCTTGCTTTCTGCTTTTTCTATATGTTTCATATGCTAATTTTAAACTTGGACCTCCACTTTCCCGGTTAATAAATCCTGCATCAGACCTTTTTTAAGGCTTTGGTGTTTGGCAAGATGTTCTTCCTCCATTTCAATTTTCTGAGCAAGACTTTTCAAAACATTGAAAATTTTGGTCTGTTCAAATATGTTTGGTTTTATTACTCTTAATTGTCTTAGATTGGTCATACTTAGTGCTGCCTGAGTGGTGGAACTTATCCACCTAAAAATTTCTTTTTGTCCAAATTCGCTCGCTAAGTATTCATTCAAAAAGAAAGAATTAATTTCGCTTTGATTCAAAGTAATTTTAGCCACATTAGGAGCAAGATGATATTTATTATCTCTATCAATCACCGCGATTGCACCTACAGTCCCCACATAGGAAATAACTAAATCTCCCTTCCTTAGTTGTGACCTCTTAAGTAGTTGTGAGGTTTCTCTGGGAATTGTGTGTATATCTGTTAAATCCAGTTTTCCTTTCTTAAGATTAAGAGCTCTTACAGCTATAATTTCCCCTCCAAGACTATAGTCGAAATGATCTGTGTATTCAAATCCAGCAAGTTTTGTAATAAATGAATACTTACCTAACTCTGTACACTCCCACTCCTTTGGAATCCAACCCAATTCGGTTTCCTTATAGAGATGGGGGGCGTCTTTATAGGCGGGGCGGAGCTGGCCGGTTTGCAGGTCTATGCCGCGGGTAAAGAGGTCCTGCATCATTCCTTCCTTGATGGCCCTGTATTTGGAAATGGCCGCCTCGGTTTTTTCAATCACCGCATCGGCAGTCTTGAGGATTTTGGCGATTTTGCGCTGGTGGGCAAGATTCTCTGGGTAATTTATTTTTAATTTCCCCAGTGTCCCTAAATAAACGCCACCTTGTGCGGAGGCATTAACTGAAAGCATTAGATCGTTTTGAAAAATAGAGGAATTTAAATAGTAAAAAGCGTAAACCTTATCCAAAGAATCGACAAATCTCAATATCCCTACACTGCGCTGAAGTGTGAAATTGAGTGAATAATTGTTTATAATAGCACTTCTACCTATAGATCCAACTAAGGTCAGTAAAACATCGTCCTTCTGTAACTGATAGGTAGAGTGAATTTTTCTAAAATCCGTTTCTGATATTCTGCGACAATCTTCTGGAATTGAAATCTTACCATTATTAATATCCTTTGCACTCAATAAAGGAATACCCTTTTCCACATCTTTATGTGTACCGTGAGTTCCATCCTTAATTAAAGTCGTTAGGTTACCAATATTTTTTTCAACCCAATTATTTCTCATACCCCAACTCCTTTAAAAAATTATTCAACCGTTCAGCTTCGGTAGCGCGTTGTTGTAAAATGTCTTTCAAGGTAGTGCTGTATTTGCTGTGCAGGTTTTGTACTGCTGTTATATATTCATTCACATAAGCCTTTACATAATTCTTATAGCGGGATTGCAACAGCTCCAGCCAACGCTCAAGAATAAGGGCTTTGGCCTCGGGTTCTGGGATCTTTTCCCGGGCGGCTTCCACCAAAGTGTCTTTTTTGGCTTCGGCGATCTTAAGTTTGTTCTTTAAATCTTTTAAATCTTTGGCCAAAGAATTGTGCTTTTCCAGTTGGACATCTATTTGTTGTTTTTTGTTTTCAGCTGAAGGGATCTTCTCTTCATGCAATACAGATAATTTCCGTTCCAGTTCTCGGATTTCTGCAGTATCGCCATTGGCTTCTTCCAGCACTTTTAGCGCAGCTTTAAATTCTTTTTGTTGCTTTCTATGATTCTTCAGGTTGGCACTAATTTCTTTCAAACGGGCCTTCAGCTCCTTTACATCTTCTTTGGAAAGGATTCCGTTTTTATCTTCATCTTCGTAATCTCCAGCTTCGGCAGCATCAAAAAGGCTTTCCAGTTCAGCAATGCGGTTGCGGTCGGCATCCATTAGTTCTAAAACCTCAGGGAACTGGCTTTGCAGGATATCCTGTTCAGGAATAAGCTCAGGACCCCATCCACTGGCGGCTACAGATTTAAATTCACTTTTCAGTTCATCCCAAAACCCCGCAAAGGCGCCACGTATTTCGTGTTCATCCAGGGCTTTTAGATCGCTCAGTTCCTCAATAATGGCCGGCATTACTTTTTTGCGCAAGAGGGCGGCATTCCCCGATTTGGGTAAGCCTTCAAAATCTTCGGCCCGGCTTTCCCACCAGGCATTGATCTTCTCTCGATATAATTCGTAAAGACTATCCAGTTTCGGGTGTTGTTCAATATGATCTTTTATGGCTTCTTTTCCGGAGATCGTTTCCGAAAAATCAAACAGCTCTTTATCACGTTGCACAAAGAGCTCCTTATTCAATCCCAGCAAGGCTTCAGAAATAGGCTCCAACTGTGCCACCTCTTCCGCAGGAATTCCACCATTGAGATGAGCTTTTACATTTTGAGGCTCAGCTTCCGGAGAATTATCTACATAACGGCGAATATTGAGATTATAATCTTCTTCCTTTATTTCTCCAACATTTACGAGTCGGCTATATTTTCCAATATTACTTTTGTTGAAGTAAGTATTGGTGATCTTTTCGATATCCTCAGGGCGCAGCTTGTTCTGGTTCTTTCCTTCCTTGAATTCCCTGTCGGCATTGATAAATAATATCTCCTTTCGATCTTTGGCTTCCTTTTTATCAAAGACAAGTACACAAGCGGGTATGCCGGTACCATAGAACAAACCGGATGGCAACCCAATAACGGCTTCCAAAATCCCACGGCGAATAAACTCTGCCCGGCATTCTTTTTCATCACCACTTCTAAAGAGTACTCCGTGCGGCATCACCACTGCCATCTTACCATTGTTCTTCAAAACACTGAGCATATGCTGCACGAACATAAAATCAGCTTTTTTACCACCTTCAGGCATAAAAGTGTGAAAACGCTCCGCAAACTTCATTTCCTTTTTAGAGTAGTTCTGCGAGAAAGGTGGATTTGCTATTACCCTATCGAAAGTCATCAAACGAGTATTTTCAGTATGTTCAGGGCTCTTCAAAGTATCTTCATTCCTAATGTCTGCATTGCGTACCCCGTGCAGGATCATATTCATCTTACAGATCGCCCAGGTGGTACCGCTATCTTCCTGGCCAAATAGAGAAAGATCCCGAGGGTTTCCACCATTTTCCAGAACGTAGTCCTTGGCCTGGATAAGCATTCCTCCAGATCCAACCGTAGGATCGTAGATGCTCATCCCCTCCTGCGGGGCTATGATCTTGGTAAGTAACCCTACTACTTCTGAAGGTGTATAGAATTCGCCACCTTTCTTTCCAGCACTGTCGGCAAAGTATTTTATCAAGAATTCATAGGCAGCCCCTAAAAGATCCGGGAACTCAAAATCTTCATCCCTAAGCGGAATTTTATCGAACTTTTCGATAAAGCTCACCCACTTTGCATCATCAATGGTTTTCTTTCCAACCTTGCGGTTATAGTTGATGCTCTTCAATACATCTTCCAGTACTTCAGGCTTAGCATCTTCAATGGCAGCCAGGGCTTTATTAAGTCCGGAGCCAACGTTCTTTTTTAGGTGTAGGATGCCTTTAAAATCTCTTTTATCTTGGTCTTCTTCTTTTTTGAGTGTTTCTTTCTCTTCATCGGTAAGCGTCCATCGAGCAATAGGCGGCACAAAGAAATCATACTTGGCGGCATTGTCTAATTGCTTTTGAATAAGGTCTTCTCGAAGCCCTTTGGCTTCGTATTCCTTTCGCAGTACTTTTCGCTGTTCTACAAATTTATCATTAGCCCTTTTCAGGAAAAGCATCCCGAATATAAATTCTTTATATTCTGAAGCATCCATTTTGCCACGCAGTTCATCGCAAGCGCTAAGGAGCAGGGATTCAAGTTTAGGCAGGGTAAGCTTTTGGGTATGAGTTATGATCATTATTGATTTTCAGATTATTACACAAAATAAACAGCACCCTCAGAAGTAGCGGGCACCGGTAATGTCAGCAAGTATAGGGATGTGCCAACAGAGTTACAATTTAGGAAAAAATGGGAAAGGTTAAAGAAATGGTAATGAAAGTTTTTTATAGAAGCTAAGAGCTCTATATCTGCAGCAATACTCCTAATTTTTTATTAAGCCTAATCGTTGTAAACTCATAAATATTCTTAAATTGCTAACAATTCAGAAGGCCACCAAAATTATAATTTTAGTGAGTTAAGGGAGAAGCCGAAGGATGCGTATTATGGATCAGTTCTAATCGATTAGACTGAACGCTCAACATTAAAAGCTGTTGAGAAGAAGTTGTTTGACATATGCAAGAAATCAACAGTTTATTTGCTGTTTCGATTATTTGCCGAGCTGTCAACTCTGCTGAGCACCTATACCAGGAGCTGGAGAGCACTTCTACGATTATGGTTGAGACTTCTTTCATTAGTGGATTAAGTTTACAATATACTATAATTATTTACTACCCAACTTGAACCGGGACGGTACTTCGGTACCGGTTAAGCATGCATTTTTCAGGAAATTTTATTTCTAAAAGCAATGTCTCGTGTTGGTCTCCCTTACTCACTTTTTTACCTATGAAATCAAAAAAACAAAAAGATTGGTTTAAATTAAAGCGTTATCCTCATATTGGTCGACCTTTTCATCATAGAGATAGATTAAAATGGCTCGAAAGCTATGTCACAGATCCAGCCTGTATTCAAAAACATGCTTTTTTACCTTTTATTCATAAAATTTCAAAATCCCGAAAATTCCGAAAGACCTACTGTAAGAAAACAGGTAAGTTAGTGTCAACTGAATTAGATGGAAAAGAGGTATTCCGATCTGCTGGTGATCCTAAAGCACGAGAAATATTTTACGCCGGTCACTTGGACTCTCTAATTTTCGGGTATTATTCCCAGAAGCTATCCGCCAAATATGAAAGAAAGTTAAAAGCAAACGGAATAGACCAGGTCGTAACAGCATATCGTAGCATTCCTGTGAAGGAAGGTGATCTCGAAGGTCCAAACAAATGTAATATTGACTTTGCCAATGACGTATTTAAATTCTTCCATGATTATCCTGAAGACAAATTTGTAGCTATCACGTTTGATATTACAAGTTTCTTCGATCATTTAGACCATCAAATACTTCGCGACAATTGGATGTCCGTCCTGGACACAGAGAAATTACCTCCAGATCATTTCAATATTTACAAAAATATTACCAGGTTCAGTTACGTGGATCTTATTGATATTTTTAAAGAATTCCAGAACCAGATTATAACTCAATCACGAGACAGCTCCGGAAAATTACTCCCTGAAAAGAGAAAAAGGATATCGAAGATCAAGTATTTAAAAAATCAGAATGCCATAGCGTTTTGTACCAAACAGGAATTTATAAAGGTCAAATCCCATTTAGTCAGGAATAGAAAATATGTTCCAGGGAAGGAAAAGGAAAAGGAAATAAGAAAATACGGAATACCTCAGGGTTCTCCTATTAGCTCGGTGTTGGCAAATATATATATGCAGGATTTCGATAAAGCTATTAACGACTACGTTTCTAACATAAATGGAATTTATAGGAGATATTCCGACGATATGGTCGTGGTCTGTCCACGTGAGCAAAAAGAATCTGTAATAGATCTGTTTCAGAGCAAGATAAAGGAACTTAAGCTTACTATAAAGGCCAGCAAAACCCAAATTTTTTATTTTAAGAGAGAA
The DNA here is from genome assembly GCF_054121475.1 of Salegentibacter profundi. Classification (NCBI taxonomy): domain Bacteria; kingdom Pseudomonadati; phylum Bacteroidota; class Flavobacteriia; order Flavobacteriales; family Flavobacteriaceae; genus Salegentibacter; species Salegentibacter profundi. The sequence continues at coordinate 73,018 of NZ_JBSYGG010000012.1, read as the reverse complement.
AATGGAGTCTTGACCTGCGGACAGGAATTTGAAAAATTGATTAACTGGAATAAAAATTTCATCTATTTAGGGTTTGAATTTGATGGCGAAACGGTTCTTCTTAAATCCGGCAGCTTATCGAATTATTACAGAAAGATGAAAAGGACTGTAAAGCGAGCTAAGCATCATGCGGGTAGAAAGACGAACCCAAATAAGGACGAAATCTTTAAGGGCAGAATTTTAAAAAAATTCTCCTACAAGGGTGCCAAAAGGAGACGGAAATATTTGTGGGATGAAGAGATTGAAGGTTTTAAAAAATCAGAACACTACGACTGGGGCAACTTCATTTCCTATAGTACAAAAGCTGGAGAAACTATGATGAATAATAAAATTAAAGCACAAACCAAAAGGCACTGGAATAAGTTGAATGCTCTTATAAAAAAGGCATAGCGGCAATACGGCAAATTATTTCTTTACTCCCATCGCTTCTAAATCATATTACATGAAAGATTTAAAAATTGTAGGTATTCTTGAAAATGAATTAAAAGATTCCCAGAATATCCTTATAGCCTTAGTTAGCATTCCTGAGTACCAGAGTGACAACTCACCATTTTATAATTTGACTCGTAATTATGTATTAGTTTATCCCAAATCTTCTATAGTAGCGCAGCAAATATATGCCTCTGCTGAAAAAACACTTGATATAGATTTTAAAGATTTCCATTTGAGAAAAATTGGGTTTGACGGTATTCCCCAAGAATTTGGTTACCTCCACAAGGATCTTTTAAAATTAGCACCTGATGAAAAGGAAAATTATGACTTAGAAGACTCCTTGACCGAATGTATATTCTGTTGCCATCCCGAAATGTTCTTTTACTACACCTACTACTTCGTCTTAAAGAGAGAATTTGAACTGGATGTGGAACTTTCCAATGAAATCCAAAGATTAAGCCTGAAAAGGTTCAGGGAGGTGGTGTCTGTTATTCTTATGAACGTCTTTCATATCAAAACTGAGTATTCAAATCTTCAGAAAGATGAGATTGATCTTATACAGGAAAAGTACCAGGATGCAATTACTTATTTAGAAGATTTTCCAAAGGCTATAAGAATATTTGTGAGAACAAATAAAAATGTTTTAGAAGTTTCTAAAGACTCGCTTAATGATGATGATAATTGTACTCGATTCATTCAAGAGGTAATGTTAAAAGGCGGCAGATTAGCTGAAAAAAGAATCTTAAACAACATTCATTCTACAGAATATTTTGGTCATGAATTAGTAGTATCGGACAAAAGAGTCGAGCTAAAGATTTTTCCAACTCCCTTAGCTTTATCTCAGGTTAACAGGGTAAATGAATTATTTAAGGCAGGTGAGCTACAGAAAAATCTTGTTGCTTATTTAACCAAGCATAAGATCAGATTAATTGAGGACGCGGAATTAAGTTCCAGATTTGGAACAAAATGGATTTTCCGGCACGAGGACATCGTGCAAACGTTCTATCTGGACAGACAAAATTCTTTAAGTAATTTTTTCTGCGAAAAACAAAAAAGAAATAATTTTTTCGGCACCCTATTTACTCAGGGTCAGATCAATATAACAACAGAAACGGAGACTGATTTCTCGCTTTTTCAGTGATTTACTACTTCATCCTTACACCTTAGTAAAATGTCCGTGTGAGAAGGAATGCACTGTTTCCGGAATCCAAATAATAAACAATGAAGGATATTCGAATCCACCATATAAAACAGAACCTAATTTTAAGCTGTATTGAATACAATGCTTTTCACTTTCTACCTTACCTTTTATTACCACAGGTGATTGTTGATTTTCCGAACAAGATAAGATTTTACAGATATTTGAAATACACCCTGCAAACTGCTAAAAAACAGGCAGACGGAAAACTGGAATTAAGGATTGAAAGAAGTCCCTGGGGAGAACGTGAAGGGATTGTATGTTTGAACTTTTATGATCAGGAACATCAAAATCCAAGAATAAATCTCCAGATTAAAGAAAACGATTACAGCATTTTTATCGATCTACAGCCTTTTTAAATCTTCATTGTACTCTTAGAAATCATAGCTCAACATTATTATGGAAATTTTTTGGCAAATTATTCAGCTTTCTATAGGAGGAATAACAATTGGAACTATAGTTATATTTTTAGGTAAATTTATTTTAGATAAAAGCTCCGAAATTCTTTTAGAAAATCACAGAAGTAAGTTAGATCTTCTTAAAACTGAGCATCAAATTAAATTTTCACGATTGCACCATGAAAGAGCTATTATTATAAAACAACTATACCAAAAGCTATATCAATTAGAAAAAACCTTAGCTCATCTCACAAGTTTTATCCAAGGCACAGAATGGAAAAATGATAACAGCAGGGAACAAAATGCAATTAAAATTTTACAAGAAACCAAAGAGCTTTTAGAATTAAATAGGATCTACTTTCCGGAGAGTTTAATTCATCAAATCTTATCAAGTTTGGAACATTTCGATGAAGTGATTGATCAAATGATGGAAGCTAAAAATAAAGCAAAAATGGAATCAGGCAGATTTAGATTTCCAAAAGGAGAAGGTCCCCAGGATTTATGGAAAAAAGCACACTTCAAAGTCAAAAATGAAATTAAAGAAGCAAGACTGAGCGTAGGTGACAATTTTAGAAGTTTAATAGAGGTATAATTCTACCCCATCTCAAAATTCTTTATTGAATTTAAAAATTCAAATCCTTACTTCATTCATAGCTTTAAATATTTAATCGATATTGTTAGCTCTAATAACTCCATAGTTTAAACCAGAGGAACATTGCACAACTTCAATACTTCGTGCCACGTAATGAAAATATTTAGCATTCCTTGCTGCTAAATGATTAATCCTTTTAAAAAATGGTGATCTTTTTGCAGTTGCCACAGGAACCCTGATACTGATATCCTCAGTTGTGATCTTGGAAACAGATTTATAGTTTAAAATTTCAGATTGCCTCTGCTCTCCTAAAATTGAATAAAGTTCAAGAGGAAAACCAATAAACAATATTCTGAAATCTGACAACTCCAATATATTTCCCACAATCTTCTCATTAATATGACTATGATTAGTAATAAATGATTCGCTAATCTTTATAGGTTCATCATTGGCATTAATAAGAGGTACATTATCAATTACTTCAATATCTGTCAATTTTTTTAAGATCTGAATCCTGTTATTCATTGTTACCGAAAGGTTCGAACGCATACTAATGAAACTGAGGTAATCTTGGTAATATTTCAACCTCTTTATCATTTTAATTTGTTTTCTTCTTGAAGTTTCTAAAGAAGAAAAGAATTCAGGATCGACCCACCACAGTTTAACATGATTTTTTGGGTCAATTGCAGTTATCCCACCGATTAGAAGGTCAGCTCCATTATGATATTTTTTTTTAGTTCATCTCCTTGCTTTTTCTGCTTAATTTTATATTTGTGTGAATGGATCCTTGGGCTTTTAGATTTAGCGCAATTATCCGGAACGATACTACCTTTGGCTTCAACGACAAGTAATTTTGTAAAATCATTAACAACAGCACTATCAAAGTCAAAATCCTTATGCCCCTGGATATTTATCCTCCTCCAATCTGCTTGCGTTAAATTATAAGCCTGACTCAGAACGCTCAGTACACCTGCATTTCCTATCGACATGGAGACATAATCTTGTTCATTATTATCATCATAATCGGCAGTAAATTTCTCGTCTTCTGGACTGAAATAGGTATAGCTATCCACTGGTCCAAATAAATCCTTAAGCTCTGCTTGTATATTAGTAAATGAAGAATATTTAGGTTTTTCTGTAGTCTGATGATGAAATTGACTATAAGTTTTAAATTCAGAAAATGGAACCTTAACGTTTGTGTTGGACAGTCTTTCTAAAAGTGGGAATTCAAAAGGCCAATTTTTTTTTAGCAGTTCTTTTTCTTTTTTACTATAAAACTCTACTTTTATTTGAACAAGAGACATAAAATATTTTCTGTAATAATTTATTGGCAATATAAATCAATAAAAAAAAATAAATACAAGCCTTTATTGACAAATTGTTAGAAAAAGGAAAAGCCCGAAACGAAATTTAATACTCTATTTCTGGTGGTATAGGGGATTCAGGTGCCCATAATCTTTTTTGGAACGTGAAGATTAAGTCGTTATTCCTGCAACTGTCGGATTCAGAATGATTTAGCCATCGTTATTAATTTCAATCATACCTATGTATTTCTTCATGGCATTCATCACAAATGCTTATTAATTCTGATAGTTTTTCGTTCCCAACATTATTATAAGTTAAATGATGAACAGCTGTTGCAGGTTTTATGTTGCATTTTCTGCATTTATAATCATCACGTTCTAAAACCAATTTTCTTATCTCTTGCCACTTATCGGACTTTAAATATTCACGATATTTCGCACCTCTTGAAAAATAGGTATTATAAAAGAGTTTCTCAATCTTCAAAAATATATTTTCTTTCTTAAAATTTTCGTATCGATTTTGTTCCGCAACAGAATCCCACAGTCCACTTACTCTGTGCTCAAACTTTTTGAAACTAAGAGGTGGATGAATAATTTTACCTCCACAATTCTCGCATTGATAATAAATAAATCTTTGTCCATTTTCTAATTGCTTTAATTTTATAGAGCGATAAGGTTCTATACAACACTCCTTTAACATTCCATAAGTCCAGTAGCCGCAACTTTCACAAACAAATTCTTCAAAAAAACGGAAATTCCTTTTATGGTCAATTTCAGTTGAGAAACATTTTGGGCATTCTTTCATATGCTGGCTATCTTATTGTTAAAATTTTATTACTTGCGAATAGAATTAACTGTAATATTTATTTTGCATTACCTAACGCAATATAGCTTTATAAACTTTTAACGACCGTCCCGAATTGGAAGTACGAGCTGGCGAGTTTCTTCATGCATTCAGCTAAGCAAGTGAAAAAAGTACTTTCAATTAAAGACAGGTTTAGCATTGTAATTATATGTTGTTGTGCGTAGGCTTTTTTCACTCAGTTAGTTCCCTTATTTCTCGTATAATTTCTTCAAATTCCGTTTCGCTTACAGTTTTGTCTCGTTTTCTAATCCTATAAAGTTTTGTATTAGAGAGACTAAATATTTTATCTTTTATTCTGTCTTTTTCATTTTGCTTTTTTGTATCGTGAAAGATACTATCAAGTTCGAAAAAATAAATTGGATAGTAATTTTTGAAAGGCTCGAAAACCGCAAAGTCGATAGATGATTTGAAGAAAAAATTCCGTTCAGTTTGATTAAGTTCATTTTTAATCAAATCATATTCTATTACATTACTTAAAGCTACATTCGGATAAACTTGATAAGTGTCAAAAACTCTTTTTAATGCTACAAAAAATTCACTTTCTTGATAAGAGTTAAACATTGATTTCCGAGCATCAAGTCCATTTTTATCAAGAGTGTTTTCAGTAGTTAGAATTCGATTATCCGAACTATTACTAATTTCTTTTGGAAATTCTTTATGGTATTTAGTTATGATACTTTTAGAAACTTCATTGTCAGGATATTTTTTGGCGTAATTATAAGCCAGTGATAAGTTATCAATCTTCGCATTTGCAATCGCCACAATAATAGCCTCGTCCTGTTCAGGTTTTAGTTTTATAAAATTTCCTGCATTTAGTAAAGTCAGTTGACCTAAGTTTTCAATAAAATCAGAATTTGTCTCTAATTCCATTGCTTTTTGAACCATAACAGAAATTGTAGTTTCCGATGCAGTTTGAAGAAGTGGATCTTTTTTTATTAAGTCCTTATTTTGGTAGAATATTCCGATTAATTCAGTCCAATTTTCTTTTTGTAAAAGTTGGTAAATATTCTCTTGATTGATCATTTATTTCCTTGGTTTGGTCAGCCCGGCTAACGAAAGTGGCATGTAGGGAAGGAATCACTTTCCGGCGTAACGGGTTCTTCTAATGGAAATAAATGTAGGAAATTAACTCTCAAAAAAGCCATTTTTGTTAACCGTTTTTGTGTGTAGGTTGAATCCGGCTCAATTCGTTTTGAAAATTGAAATGTTTTAAAAGATTTTTTGCGCTATCAATTTCTATTAAGTTTTGGTGAAACCTACTCAAATATATAATTGCCAATTCAAAAGTTTCTATTCTTTTTAGTGCATTGCGAAGTGCCTCTTTGTAATCCTCATACTTTGGATTATTTAAAGATGTAGTTTTATAATGAACCAACTTATTTCTTAGGGCAATAATGTTATTTAGAGATTCGTATTCTTGAGAGGCTTTATCCAAGGTTCTTGAATAAATTAGCTTTAACACCACCTCCCATTTTGCTTGAACTGAAAGTTTGTCTAAGTTTTCTTTGTAGTACTTTGTTCCCAATTCGACAATACCAATTTCATTGATTAGAGCTTCGTAATAGGTCGCAAGTACAATAACGCCCTGATTAGCCAACTTGAACTTTTTTCGTGTTAAGGGTCCGACACTATCAGCATATACAGATCTATCTTCAACAAATTTGACAACATCGTCAATATGTTCAGGCTTTACTTTGCTTTCTAAATCCTGGATTTTTTCCTGGATTTCTACCATTTGAGAATATATATCAATTGCAATTTCAAGAAATAGTTCAACATTTCCACTTCTTAGTTGCCCTTTATAATCTGTGTAGAACTTTTCCAAATTATGATTTTTTTACTTGCACACAACTCGTCATATCAAAAACTAATGTAAGGATTTAAAAGCTATAGCTACAAGATAACAGCAGGAAAGGGAACTAACTGGAGAATTTATTACTGTAAATTTTCGGAAATATTCTTAGCTAAATCCCCTGTCAATTTAATGTACCTTTTTGTACCTTCATTTGTCACACCTCATCTAAAAGGGAAAGTCAAATGATGTATTGGTAAATAATCTCTAAGATCCTTAAAGACGATAACGGTAAAACAGCTACAGAGATCAACCGTGAATATGGCATTAGTACAGCTGTCTTTTACAAGTGGCATGAACGTTATAGTGGCATGAAGGGTAAAGAACTGAACCGGCTTAAAGAACTCGAAGAAGAAAACCGACGGCTTAAGCAAATGTATGCCACGCTTTCGCTGGAACACGAGATGGCCAAAGAGATTACCGAAGTTAGCCTAGCCGATGCTACAAATATACCTTAAGATCACAATGCAAATGGGGAGGATGAACATGTTGACCCAGATAAAGAAAAACCAGGTGGTGATTAAGAAAAATCAATTGTTATTAAAAAGGTCACTTTTAAGTGGCCTTTTTTTATTTTCGTCTTATGAAGCCTACCTATATAATTACATGCCTCTTAAACTTAGCTTTGGCGACTGCCTGTATAAATAATGTAAAAAAGGAGGATTCACAAGCAAAGAGCGAGAAAGATTCATCTTATTATTTTTATAAACAAGCAGTGAATGAAGATGTAACCAAGGTTAAAATTCAATATTTAAATCAATCTTTATCTAAACTTCTAAATAAAAAAGACAGTCTTTACCCACTTCTCCTAGATAACAAGATATATTACCACAACCAATTAAAGGAATATGACAGCGCCCTTATTTTTGCTGATAGCCTACAGCAGGTCGCAACTCTTCAAAAAGACACGAACCGGTTAGCCCTGGCATTCTATAGAAAAGGGGTTATTAACCGGTACCTGGATAACCAGGAGGAAGTTTTTAACAATGCTTTTGAAGCCCGTAAGCGCTACCTTCAATTAGGGGATAGTACAAAAGCGGCACGCAGAAGCCTGGAAATGGCTATTGCACAAAGCCGGATGCAGGATTATACGGGAAGCCAAGAATCAGCTACTAAAGCTTTGCGCTATCTCAATAAAGAAAAGGACGGTCAGTATTTAAGCAGTGCTCATAATATAATTGCTATTGCTTACCGCAATCAAGATTTCTATAAGGATGCCATTAAGGAGTACCAAAGTGCACTTCGCTATGCCCAAAGCTTAAAGGATAGTTTAAGTTATCAAAATAATATAGGCCTGGTATATCAGGATCAAAAAGAATATAAAAAAGCCATTTCTGTTTTTAAGGAAATCCAGTCAAAGGTTTCTCTTGATGATTATAGTGCTAGTGCAAGATATTTAGATAACCTGGCATTTACGAGATGGCTGCAAGAGGAGAATTTAAATGTTTCTAAAGAATTACAAAAGGCCCTGCAGTGGCGTATAGTACATAATGACAAAAATGGTTTAACAGCGAGCTATAATCATCTATCCCAGTTCTATGCAAACCGTGATAAGTCCAAAGCAAAAGGTTTTGCTAAAGATTGGCTGGAAACTGCTGAAGCCAATAATAGCCTTCAAGCCAAAATAGCAGCCTTAAAACAATTACTTCTTTTAAACCCTGATGATGGAAAGTATATCGCAGATTATATTAGTCTCAGTGACAGTTTAAATAAAGTGAATTTACGTGCCAAAAATACTTTTGCCAAAATTAAATTTGATGAAGAGCGCAAGCAACAAGAGATTTATAGTTTAGAAGCTTCGGCAACACTACAGGCCTTAGAAAACCAGAAGATTAAAACTCGAAATTATATCTTGATGTTTATCGCTATTCTAACCATAGCCTTAGCAATTTTTATCATTGATTATAAAAGACAAAAGCATAAGAAGGAAAAAATCCTTGAAGTCTATAATACTGAAACTAGAATATCAAAAAAGATACACGACGAGTTAGCGAATGATATCTATAATTTAATGAGCGCCATTGAAGCGGTAGTTCCGGCAAAAATGATAGATAAACTGGAAAGTATCTATAACCGCACCCGGGATATTTCCAGAGAAAATAGTAAGATTGACACAGGATCTGGATATTTAAAGCAATTAGTGGCTTTACTTTCCAACATTTGCCCGGCTAATACCCGGTTAATTATAAGTGGGGAGAAAGGAATTACCTGGAGCAGATTAAATCGTGAAAAAAAACTTGTGATCTATAGGGTCTTACAAGAACTTATGGTGAATATGAGAAAGCATAGTAAGGCGTCCTTAGTAGCACTTGTTTTCATTGAGAAAGAAAAATATTTGAAAATCCATTATTCCGACAATGGGAAAGGCACTACACAAGAGGCAATTAGAAATGGAAATGGACTTCAAAATGTAGAAAACCGTATTTTATCTATAAATGGAAAACTTACTTTTGTAACTGAAAAGGAACAAGGGTTAAAAATCTTCCTCTCAATTCCACTATAAAAAAATTATATTTAAAAAAGTCCTTGTTGCAGAAGATTGGACTGTATCAATCAAGCTGTCGCCCTACTTTTAAATGATCTCAGAATAGTCGATGTGGCTCATACACAATATTGCGACCAAGCCTGGCTAATTGCTCCTAGAATTTAGGACCGATTTACTTTTTAATTCAGAAATACTGCGTTTAGCCCCTTTAAAAAATTAATAATTAGGTATTTTAGCTTCTGTATAACGCGTTATATGTGATGCAAAAAAACATCATAATTAAATCAAAATCCATTTTTTAATGAAAGCTCATAAATACCAAATAAAAGTAAAATGGACTGGAAATGAGGGAAATGGAACCTCAAATTACAAATCCTATAATCGAGATCACGAAATATCATCGGTCGGAAAATATGAGGGAATAAACGGCTCGTCTGACCCAGCTTTTTTAGGTGACAAGACAAAATATAATCCAGAAGATTTATTTATTTCATCCATTTCTGCTTGTCATATGCTTTGGTATTTACACTTGTGTTCTGTAAATAAAATATCCGTTACAGAATATATAGACAATGCAACTGGAAGAATGGAGGAAACAGAAAACGGAAGTGGAAAATTTACGGAGATAATTTTAAACCCAAGTGTGAAAATCACAAATGCCAATTTGATAGACAAAGCGAACGAATTACACTCTGAAGCAAATAAAATGTGCTTTATCGCAAATTCCTGTAATATTAAAATTGAACATAAACCCAATACAACTACGGAAAACGGTCCGTACACCAAAGAAATATAAAAACAATGCTCCAGCTGTCTCGGATCATAACTTCTTGCTCACTTGATTAGCTCATTGTCCTATGGATAATCAAGATCGTGCGCTCGCACAGTTATAAACGGGAGGTTGCCACACATTTAAAAATCCACGTTGAAATTGAATAAAGACTACATTTTTAAATCAAAAAGGCTTGGGTTTCGAAATTGGACCCAAAATGATTTGACCGAATTTTCGAAAATAAATGCGGATCTGGAAGTGATGGAACATTTCCCTAAACCATTGACAAAAGCAGAAACAGCAGAATTCATTGACCGACTTAAAAAACATTATCAGAAATATGGATTCAATTATTTCGCAACAGAAATTTTAGAGAGTGGAGAGTTTATCGGATATATTGGTCTAGCCTATCAAGATTATAAAACGGACTTTACTCCTGCTGTTGACATTGGTTGGCGATTAAAAAAAAGTGTTTGGGGAAAAGGATTTGCAACTGAGGGTGCTATGACATGTCTTGAGTTTGCATTCGAAAAACTGAATTTAGAACATGTAATTTCAACTTGTACAGAAAAGAATTCTAAATCAGAAAACGTGATGAAAAAAATCGGAATGGAAAAAATTGGAGAATTTAAGCACCCGAAACTTAAAGATCATCCCGAATATGAAAATTGCATTTGTTACAAAATAACTAAAAACATGTGCAACAAAGAAATGGGTTAAAAAACAAGTCCTTAAGTTAATTTCAAAACAAACTTTTCTTCCTAGGGTACCCTGCCTTAGCAATATCAAATAGCTGTTTTCAGTGTAAGCTTACATCAGGAGCTAATTATACACGGCTATTAGTGCTAGTCTGCAGGATCCTTCTGTATGGAATAGTCACTGTTCAAAAATCCATTTAGAAATAGATGGCCCTAGTCGCAGAGAATTTTACGACTATTCCAATATGATATTTCCCATCAATTCAGTAATATGAAAAAATCTTCTTCAAATCTCTGGATTGATCGTTAGATCAGATGATAAAGAATATAATTACCATACTGGTAAAAATGCACTTACTCGTTCTCCAATTTCTAAACCACAGGATAAATTAGTAATAATATTCCAAAATTTTAAGTCTGAACATGATTCATGAGATCATCGCCTCTCCCAAAGTTCGGCGCCTCGATATAGGTTTTCGGTAAGTAAGTATTCGTAAATGTCGTTGACATTATCCCCGTTGAGAAAGATTAAATATCCGTGCCTGGATTTAGGAAACATCACAGCTAATGTACTCACTCCTGGATCCTTGCCAGTATGTAATAATGCGTATTCATTATTTCTGAATCCTGCTAAAATCTCCCACCCCAGCCCGAAAAAATCATTTTCTTTTAACTTAATCTGTGGGCTTTGCATTAATTGAAATAACTCCTCATTAATTCCTGCTCCGTTAATAAGGTAAGCTAAAAATTTTCCATAATCTTCTACTGTAGTTAACAGATTGGCTGCAGCATTGGCTTCGTAATATTTTACATTTTTTATAGGGTTTCCATCTGAATCAAAATTCTGAGCGTATTTCGATTCGTCTACAGATTCTTCCCACCAGAAATTTGTATCTTTCATTCCCACCGGTGTGAAAATTAATTCCTCAGTCAACTCTTCTATACTTTTCCCTAACTTTTTCTCAATGGCTTTTCGCAAATATTCAAAGCCTTCTCCTGAATACTGATATTTTTCACCAGGATTAAATTGAAATTGTAATTTATTAGAAGTGGTCATATACCTCCAGTTGGGAAAACCAGTTTGGTGAGTTAAAACCAGGTAAGGGGTCAATTGTTTGTATCTATTATCATCTCTTAAATCCGGATCTATCCAATACTTATGTAATGGCTCATCTAGATCCAAAAGGCCGTCATTCACTAATTTTAAAACGGTTAGCGCAAATAGTGGCTTTGTCAATGATGCTACTTTAAAAATAGCATTATAAGGAGCTCTTTGTTTTTTATCTAAAGTCCCATATACTTCAACTTTCGTTAATTTTCCGTCTTCAATAATGCCCAATCCCAAAGCCGGCACACAATTATCCTGCAGTAATTTTTCTATTGTCCTTAGACTTGCGGAACTTTTTTCAGGGTTTTGGTGATCATAACTCAGCACCTCACTCATTTTCCATACCTCCCCTTCTTTTATCCAAACGGTGGTAAATTTAGCAGTACTTGTCCATAAATCTTTTTTACCGGCTTCCCTGATGTAAAAATTATGTATCCCTGATTGAATCGCTCCATAAACCTCTCCGTTATTATACAAGGGAAAAACAGTGAGACTACCTTCCTTTAATTTCCTTATTGGTTTTTTATCTGGATTTGAGCATATGTATTGCCTTGTATTGCTTAAGAATACCTTTCGGTCCTGGAAACCACTTTGGTCATGAAAGAATTTTAAATCATTAGTTATATGATTTTTCAAATAAGTTGTATCACATTGATTGAAGGCTCTTTCGAAAAAAATACTATCCTGTTTCTTTAAGGTTATAAATAGCGCTGATTCTTTTTCTAATTGTGCATTCATCAAAACAGGAATTAGAAAAAATAAATAACCAAGTAGATTGCTTTGGTTCATGATTGATGTTTTTTATTGATGTTATTTTCTGCAAATGTTTGAGAAAATTAACCTTTCAATGAAAAAATTTACCTGACAAAAACCCGACAAATGCCCGACAGGCTTAAATAATGCTGAATTTCAAATCAACGTAGAGTTTACCATTTCTATCTAATTCAATTGCATTTCTAATAATGATCCAGAGATTGATAAGAACCAAAAGGATCATTACGATCAGATTCAATCTATTACTGAAGGAAAACCAGTTTTTAACGAATGCCGATAACATAAAAATAACTACCGATGCAATGGTCCATAGAATTTGAATTGATACCAATTGTTTTGTGAGGGGATTAAACTCTTTTTTGGCAAACATTATAATAAGTGGTAATGCTATATTTAATGGAGGGATTACTGTAAAAGGGAGAGAAGAAATATTGATAAGTTTTACTAAAGTTAAATTTGTATCCACTGAAATAATCTGTTCTTCAAGGAGGTCTTTTTCCGGCACCCTCAGTACTTCCGAAAGAGATTTTAATGTATAACCCTTAGGGGGTGCACCAGCCTCGATACGCTGTATGGTTCTGACAGAAACTCCTGCTTTCTCGGCCAGTTGTTCCTGAGTGATATTCATTTCTTCTCGCTTTTTCCTGACTATATCCATAGCACCTGGTTTAATCCCCATAAAGTTATAGCAAATAGAAATTAATAGCTAATGTATTCTCTTATCAAAACCCTTTACTATTAACCAAAGACCAAAGACATTTTCGAATAAGGCTGTAGATCTGTTCATTATCAAATATTGTGATGTAATAGACTCAATTTTATGAAATAAAAGTCACACCCTGGCGAAAGAACCAGAAGAATTCCTAATATTCCGTAGATTGAAAGCCAGAAAGAGATCAATTTTGTCCTTAAAAAATCAGGTGAAGCAATAAATTCCACTCCAAGGGCGAAGATCATGAAGATATGATTACTAATATCCCTGGTTATTTTCAATAACTTTCCTATAACCTGGAAAATTAAACTCTTTTCTGAATGGTTGAGAAAAAATTCTTGCTCAACCGGAATTTCCCTACCGGCATCAGTTTCGTAAGTTCTCCGTTTACCTTATCATTGGAAAACATCTGAATTTTCAGGGAAATTATTACTAATCACACTCCGCCGATCCATCATAACCACACTTTAATGTGTTTACATAGGAATTTCAATTACACATTAAAAAAATACATTGATTTTCACATTATAATGTGGATTTTAATGTGTTTTTGGATTTAAAACCAATTTTCGACTTAAATTTCACAATACAGTGTGGATTTAAGATGATAAAAATTTACTGATTACCCGGATCTAGGTAAATTACAGTGATTTCGCCCTGGAAGAAGGACTATTGCCCAAAAGTATGCCGCAGACAACCTTAGCCGGCCAATTCCAAATCCTGACAGAAAAAGTGGAAATAAAACCGAAACAGTTCAATGAGATCATGACAAGCATGATGGAGCATTCGGAAGAAGTTATCGAACTAACACAGGGTTCTTTTTGGAGGAATCCACCCAGAGAAATTATATTCAGAATTACGAATACCGATTGAAGCAATTGCAAAAAATAAAGTCTTAAGGGTTCTTTATTTCCGCAAATTAGGAACCATTTTATTATTAACATGTCTAGGTTATAGAACATTTTATTCTCTAAAACCAAAATTGATTCACTCCATTACCTAAGTAAAAACCCTCCTACTAAAAATAGAGGAAGCTATATTTTTTCCTACATTTACTTCCACCTACAATGGATACTTATAATACTACTCCAAAAACTGAACTTGATCTTGAGCCTTTCTTTTCATTGTCTCATGATTTCTTATGTATTGCCGGGTTTGATGGCTACTTCAGAAAAATAAATCCTGCATTTATAAACCTCATGGGTTATACGGAGGAAGAACTATTTAGCCACCCAATAAGACAAATGGAGTTGACCGCGAGCTCATCAGAAAAATTCTAGAAAATTACCCAAGTTGAATTACCTAATTAATATATTGCCTCTTTTATGTACTTCCCATCGGTACAGGCAACGGGAAACAAAAGAAAAATATTTAACTTACTTAAAAAAACCAGGCCCTATGCCAACAAGAAGGCTGCCCATCTTACGCCTTTTTAACTAATTAGAGACCTTTATCAGCCAAAAATAATATTACAATGAATTTAAAAAATATTTTATTATTCCTAATTCTAATTCAAGTGGCCAATAGTAGTATAGGTCAAGAAACTAAGAAGGATAATATTAAAGTTTTAAATTTCGCAACTTTTCATCTTTCTGGTTCCAATGACGCAATTTCTTCTTCAGTAAATATCGAAAATCCAGAGGTAAAAAAAGAGATAGAAAAAATAGTAAAAAAGTTGGTGGAATTTAAGCCCACGATTATATGCGTAGAAGTTCCAGTAAGTTCTTCAGAAGGAACAAACAGAATCTATCAAAAATATAAAATAGACCAGTCTAATACTACAAATTGGTCCGAAGAAATTAATTCAATCGCTTTTGAAGTCGGTCGTCTTTCAGGTGTAGAAAATATTTTTGGAATTGATTCCAGACTAGGGTTCAATTACCCTAAACTAATGGATTTGGCGAAAAAATCAGAATCAATAGAAGATTATATTAATGAATACGTGAAAAGTTCAGAAAAAATAAATGATAAGAGTATTCTTGAAAAATTCAGGGAGTATAACACGGATAATTTTAAATCAACAACTTTGGATTTCTATAACACGTTAGCTGTAATGCACACACAAGGAAATTTTGAAGGAGCAGAAATAATATCTGATTTTTATAAAAGAAACTTGATGATTTATAGCAATTTCAATGATGTTCCTAAATCCAGTGATGACAGGATTTTAATAATTTTAGGAGCCACGCATTCTGCATATTTAGATTTTTTTATGCGCGACCACCCTACATATGATCTTATAGACCCTAAAGATTATCTACCACATTAATTTCTTCTGTAAACATACTATCCAATGAAAGCAATAACCTCGGCTCTAAAAATGTAATATTTTTCCGTTTAATTCATAAATTATTTAATTCTTTAGGCGTTGTTTTTGAAAAAACTTTTTCTTCAAAAAGAATTCAATGCAGAATAAGGGTTGCCCACGCGTTGTATATGCTAAGTGCATTTAGTGAGTGCTCTTATCAGCCTCACCTTGCGGGTGTACAAGCACCCTCCTGATTAACTAATCTATAATAAGTTCAATACCGGCTTTCTCAGCCTTGTACTTTATTTTGGTCATCAGGTCATAATAACTCCAGTTCCTTAAGACGAAGGCTTCCTCTCTGGCTATCTCTATTTTCTTCTCCTGGTCCAGTAAAATGAGTGTCCCTGCCTGGTGTTTGATGCAGAAATCAATGAGCCTTCTACTATACACATGCAGTCGTTGGTTGACATAATTACGCTCCTTATCCTTAAACCTGGTCAATGCTTTGGTTTTTCGTTTTGTCCCTTTCCCCGACCTTGCATATTTTACCCCCTCCCGTATCCTTCTACAGGCGGCTTGTATCGCTAACCTTCGATATAGAAATTCTTCCCTGCTGCCAATTGTAAGTTTGGCTTTACCGATCTTTACCACGATTGGGTATTCCAGGGACAAGCTTGCTTCTGCAACTACTCCCGGCCGGAGTCTATGCTTCTCCTTCTCCAATTCAAAGGTGGCCAGCATAAAGATCTTACCGTCTTTTAATTTGATATAGGAAGTACGCATTTTGGTTTTTCCACTAACCAGCTCATGCATCAGTTTCCATTTGTCGTTAAATTCCCTGCCTAAATAGGTTTTTACAGGAATGGAGAAAAAACGAAAGCAAAAAGCCTTCTTATCAGGATTGAATTCCAACCCACACACCCCCTCCATATCAAAGGGAAAGGCCATATCCTTTTTAAAGTTGTGTAGGGAACGCTGGCCTGTCCAATACTGCTCCCTGTTTTTCCTGAAGGATCTCAAAATAGAGCTATTGAGGTTGGTTAAAATGTTGGTGGGCATTTCTCCTTTAAAGCGATCGGATACCATCCGGTAGGTGGTATTGATCCGGGAACGGTTGAAGATGCCAAGATCATCCTTCTTTTTATCCACCAGTTTATACTTAATGCCTTCGGATAGATAGAAGAACTCCTGGATCATCTCCTGAACATAGAGATGGGATACGATAAGGTTTGCCGCCTTGTAGCATCGGTAACGCCAACTATATAATTTCTTCATGGCCTCCTCCCGTTCTTCCCTGGTAGGCAGATCGATCAACAGTTGGATCCTGCGGGTGAGTTTGATTGTATTTTTTCCCATCACTAAACCGGTTGTTGTTCGTGTTTGAGCTGCATGAGCTTATAGGCGGCCATAAATTCCTGGTGAACTTCCTTTTGAGATAGGTTTAGTTCTCTGGCAATTGCAGCAAAGGAGTATTGCCTTTCATTACGAAATTGCAAGACCTTTTCCTGTTCAGGAGTTATTTCTTCCGGTAGCTTAACCGCCAACAAGGGTTTTGGTTTTGTATCCAAAGTGCTCCCCTGGTGGATAATGTTTTTAATATCCTCGATGGCTTTTTTTACCTCCTTGCTGGTATGGGTGATACTGGCACCCATCATCTGGGCAATAACTTTATAGCGAAAGTCATATTTTAAACAGAGTTCTATCAGGCGCTTTCTTTCGCTGCTAAGCAATGGGAGTACATTTCGTATCCTGTCAAAGGCTTCTTGTTGGACCTCTTGGTTTTTTTGATGTTGGAGCGCTTCTTTGGGATCATAGCCTGTTAAATAGTCCTGGTAACTTTCCAGGGAATTGACGGTTCTAAAGAATTTATTTTTAGGACGAACATAGTAGGTATAGCATTCCCTTTTCATCACCATTCGAAGGAAGTAGTAAATATGTTCCGCTCGTTCTATCCGGTCCCTTTTCTCCCATAATATCAGAAAGGTGTCTTGAACCAGGGTTTCCACTGCAAAATCATCATTCAGGATTTGCCGGCCCACCCAAAAGATGCTTCGTTTATACCTGGCATGGATAAGTTCCAAAGCATCGGGATGTCCTTGTTGTAATAATTCAAAAATACGCTGTAACATAAGCGGTCGCCTTTAAGCTGTAGGCAAATACCTCCAGAATTAAACTGAGTTTAGCTTAAGCGAATTCTTAAGATGAGGAGAAGATAGCTTTGAATTAGGGGTTGAAAAGAGTGCCTTTTTTCTACAAACAAAAAAGGCGTGGAGACTCAACTCATCGATCTAAGGTACTGGTATACCCACACACAACAAGCAAGCCCACGCCCGGGTCGTGAGCATTATGCTTATCCTCTCGTGTGTTTAAAAATTACCAGTTTTTAGATCGAGATTCAAAGCGAAATGCTTCTAATATTTTACTTAAAGAAGTTTCGCAAATATATTAATATGAGGTAAATATAATAATAATTTTTAAAATTGGGATATATCCCAAGTATATTTTTTTTGGATTCCTTGAAATTGCTATAAAATGGTTCAATATGGATATAAAAAGCGATTTTCTAGAGGAAATAGGGAAGAAAATTACGTCGTTGAGAGAGAAAAAAGGAGAAAAGCAATCAGATATTAGTTTTCATACTGGATTAGAAACCTCAGAAGTCAGTAAATATGAACAGGGAAAAATTAATATGACTTTTAAAACCTTTCTGAAATTTGCTCAGGTATTGGAGGTTCATCCAAAGGAACTGCTAGATTTTGATTTTGATATAAAAAAATACAAGGTCAAAAAGTAACCTTATTTATTCTAAGATAGGGTGATGGTTATATCTATTACCCCAACGCGGTTTCTCGTAATTTCTTTAATTTTAATGTTTTATATTCAGCGATACTGTGTTTATCCCGGCTTGTTTATTATAAAAAGAGAACCGAGCAGGAATCACGACGAGATCGGAATGATTTTAAAAATCCATCTAATCGTTAAGCTTTCCTGACTCAAATCTTACATTATATCGCAAGTGACATAGATGCTTCCCAAAACAGATGCAGCTGTACAATAGTTAAAGATCAAGATTAATAAGGTTTTTATTATACAAACAACGTCCTTCCTATTGCTTATTCTAAGAAAAGGAAGAAACTTCCCCTCTAATAAATTTTCAAAAGTTACATCCACCTCCACCCTTTTTAATTTGGTTCCTAGCTATCACCTAAGAATACCTAGAAAGAGGTATTGATTCATCTACTGCACAGGTTTAAATTTGACTCCTTTATATCCAAACCGCCGTATCTCTTTTTTGGATAGGCAACTTGTGGAATATTCAAAGAATTTTAATGACTAGGAATTTCGTAGTAATTATCTTCCTGTTTTTGACATCAGGAAATCTATTCTCCCAAAGCGTTCAAGGCAGTACTATCACATATACTCCTCCTGATAACGGTTACGTGCTAAATGTACCTTTTAAATGGAAATTTATAAACTGTTACGGTGAAGTCCATGTCACTATTACTAAAAATAGTAAGGACATTACATCAACAGCATATATATACAATGGGAAACGTTACACCCAGAGTGAACTAGGAGCGGAAGCTTTTTCTAAGCCAGAATGCGGTCTTACGGATATTATGGTTGATATGTACGACGGGGCTTACCGGTTAGGTGAAGCCAAACTAGGGAATGTCATAGACTGGTTAGGGGGATGTTTCGGGCAAACTTATCATATCACTGAACTCATTGGTCTTGAAGATGAGAAGTATAAAGATAAGTTATCAGGCTTATCCTTAAAAAATATTCGTTTTCTGGAGATATCGAGTAGAGATTATGGGCTGGAAGGAAAGATAAAAGAATTAGAAAAAGAGAATGCTTTAAAAAATAAATTAGAAGAAGCTGATAGAGCATTTGAGTCCAGTGATTTAGAAACTGCTAAAAAACTTTATAGAGAGGCTATAGGTATAAAATATGATAATGCCCATGCCAAAAATAGAATCAAAGAGATCGATGAAAGATTAAAGGAAGAAAATAAAAAATCAGCTTTCCAGGAGCAAATGAAAAAAGCCCAGGCCCTATATGATACTGGTGATTATGAAGCCGCAAAGGCAGAATTTGAAAAAGCTTTGACTATGAACCCGGAAGATAGTGAAGCTAAGAATATGGTCAATGCTATTAATGAAAAGCTAGAGGCTGAAAAAGAAAGAAAAGAAGCGGAGAAGATTGCAAATGAAGAAAAGGCCGAAAAGGAAGATGCCGAAAATAAAAGGAATGAAGAGGCCAGAACAGCAGCAAGTAACAGGAGACACAAAGGTTTATTTTGGGGTAAAGACCCTAATAGCTTTAATAGTCAGGCGGGTAGCGCTTTCCAAAATACCAATTTCATTGGATTGTTCAAAGTAGAATATGATATCTGGTCATTGGTTGGAGAGCCAGCTCATCGTTTCAAATTTTACTGGGAATGGAACAATGCTCTCTATACAGGCTATCCGCAGTATGTTTCCGTCTTAGGTGATGAGGTTATTCAAATAGCAGAATTAAAAAAATATCCGGCTTTACTTGAAAGATGGAACAATATTAAACCCCTTTATGTTGAAATTGTGTGTGATATATCAAGCTATAAAAATGGGGATAAATATGTTGCAGATGCCGGAACGATTAAAATTATTCCAGAAATTATCGGTAAGTCGGGGGAACAGGTAGGATGGTCAGCTCCTGCCAGTCCTCAATGGGATGAACTATTTACTTATGCCAATGATCTAAATTGGGATTACTTCAGAAATCGAGATTTATGGAAGGAGATAGATGAGTATTCAGAGGAGTTTTCCGATGATATTGCCTGGGCTAAATATGCATTTGAATATAGCGACAAAATTGATTTTTTTCAAATGTATCAGTACATGAGTAGCGAATTCACCTCTTTAACTGATGTGGATCTTAATAATTATAGTGTATCAGCTTCATTTCAAAAAGTAGTGTGGCCGGAAGAAGAAATAATGGCCATTCTTGATGAATTCAATGAGTTGGAAAAGAGAGCTGAAGAAGAGAATATGGCAGCATCAGATTTCTGGAACACTGCAGAAAACAAGGAAAGAACAAAATCTGAAAATTTTTGGGATACCCCGAACAACTCGAAAATTATAGAAGATGTGGAAAGAGAAAGGATCAATAGGGAAAACCTGGTATTACTTGATCAAAGAAAGAGTATAATAGAAAGGCATCGAGAAAAATATGAAGCGCTCCAAAATCCGTTTACAATAACCAATCCACGAAATAATAGTACTGTCAAAAGAAATGTGATTGAGGTTAGTGGAAAAATCAATGAATATTTTCAGAAAAACTCAAATCAAGTTTTTCTTAACCTCAGCGGTGTTAAGCAAGAAGTCAATATATCCAATGGCGCATTTTCGAATCCTATTGTACTTGCAAATGGCCAAAACAACATTCAACTAGAACTGCAGGGAAGGGGTTTTAAAATTAAGAGTCCTCACACTGTATTCTACGAGGGAGTGGATACCGATATTAGGGTGACCCTAACATGGAATGGTTCAGGTGACCTGGACTTATGGGTCGAAAACCCTGACAATATTCTATGTAATTATAATAATAAAGGCACCCAGGCTATGACCTTAGATGTAGATAATACCCAAGGTTACGGTCCAGAAAATATTTCTGTGGTAAATGGAGTCCATGGTACTTATTCTATTACAGTTCAGAATTTCAGCAATGCTATTGGTAAGGAAGCTACGGTTTACATATTCAAAAATGAAGAGTTAGTAGCCCAGAAAAAACATACTTTTTCGTACAACAAAGAGAAATGGCATGTAGATGATATACAATTGAATTAAAAACTTTTTAACCAAACTATAATCATGAAATCCAATTTTACCTATCCGCTTTTTCTTTTGTTTTTAACTTTTTCTATTCCTGGTTTTGCTCAACAGAACGATAAAGCAGCATTTCAAAAATATAAGCAAGCCAGAGATGCTTACGAGAATAATAATTTCTCTAATGCAGCAAATTTATTAATAGAAACTAAAAGTTTACTGGGAGAAACTAATATTAGAATTCAACCAATGTTGATCAAGTCATTGGTCAATATTCAAAACTGGAATCGTGCCAATGAAGAAATTGATAAATACTATGGCCTTAACCCGGACCAAAACCTGGTTGAATATCAAGAGATCGTTAAAATTGATCGTCAGGTAGATATAAAGGTAAAAGAGGATCAGGAGCTATATGAATCAGCAAAGAATACCAGGTCTGTAACAGAAATGGAACGATACCTGTCAAAATTTCCCCATGGTAAATATCGGGAGGAAGTGAAAATACTACTTGCAACGCAAAGGGATGAGAATGCCTGGCAAATTGCTAAATCCGATTATAATACAAGGGCCTATGAACTTTATATTACAAAATTTCCGGAGGGAATCCATGCCCAAGAAGCCAATAGTAAAATAACTAAGTGGGATGAACAGGCATTCAATGAAGCAAAAGACAAAGGTACTCAGGCCGCGTTAAATTATTATTTAAGGAATTTTCCAAATGGTGAACATAGAAGCCAAATAAGCTCTCTTTTGACAGAGAGAAAAGAAGAAGACGCCTATGCGGCAACCAATAGTGGAAATTTAGGTGATTTTGAAGCTTACATTAGAAAATATCCCAATGGGAAATATTCTTCTCAAATAAACAAAGCAATTGAGGATTATTTGTTTGAAAAAGCGGAAAACCTATATGATCACAGGTTTTATATCAGTGCTATAGACGAGTACCAAGCTTATATAAACAGGTTTCCAAATGCCGAAAATATAAATACTGCTCAAAGAAAACTTAGAAAAGCAGAAAAGAAAGCCGATCAATACTCTTCTGGGTATTTTGGTTTCACATATGAATCCCAGGGTGCAATTGGTATAACGGGAGGAAAATTGAAAAAAGATAAACTGGGTCTTTATTATAATTTAAGAGCAACTCCTGAAGTAATAGATAACCAGTGGTCAGAAGCTGAAATGATAATTCCTGAGAATCAAATACCTGAAGAAAATAAGATTGGATTAGCAAGCCTCAGTGCCGGATTTTCCTATCCCGTATTATATCCACTTTGGTTTTATGTAGGTGGAGGTGCGAGCTACCAGGAACGTTTTATTGAGGAGAATGATGAAAATCTATACTTTCAGGTAGAAGATGAAGAACAATTAGCCCTTTTTCCTGAAGCCGGTTTAAATTTTAGACTGAGTCGAAGTTTTGTTCTCCTGGGAGGTGCAGCTTATATCCGAAATGAAGTTTTCTATAAAGGTGGATTAGCCTTCAATTTCTAAATTATACCTTTATACACTCTGATCCGGAATTAGGAACTAAAACTTAATATGGCGAGACTATAAATGAGGATCTTGTCTTTATTTATCTCCATATTCCCGATTCCGGATTTTCTTTCTGCAGTACACCCGATGAAGAATATTGATTATTTTTATTCTCGAAAACTTTCGCAATTCGATATCATAGAAGGTTCTATTCAATATTTTAAACATCTAAAGATGTTATAGAAAATAGAGAAAACAATCCTTGTTTAGTTGTTACTTATCTTTATATATTTGGCATTTATTATTTGATTATCAAAAAATTGGGGTTTTAACAGCATTAACAGGGTTTTCTAATAATTAAACCGTCATTGTTTTTTTATAAACTAATTCAGTTTGAAATCATCTATCCTTTGTTAATGAGACTTTTTAAGATATAATGATTATTATTTTACTTATTGCCGCCATCTTTGGCTTTGTATTATCAACAACATTATTTTTTAAAAAATCAACCAATACTGTTGCAACTCGCATTTTAGGAAGTTTTTATCTCATCCTATCGGTTTATGCACTCCAAGCGTATATCATAGATGGAGGCTATTTAGAACATTTCACCTGGTTTTTTCTATGGCCACTTCTACCCTATCATTTAATATTTATTCCTATTTATTATTATTTTAAAGTAATCATCACTGACCAGCTCAAGTGGCATAAAGCAGAGTTGCTTCTATTTATTCCCTTTTTTCTAGGTTTAATAGATGTAGTCTATGTTTATTCCCAACCATCGGGTTTTTATAATAATATTATTTCCAATGCTATCTCCTCCCCTGAATACAGGTTGGGGGCTGAATACTGGCTTTTAAGTCTTGATCAGCATCTTTTAATGCGACACCTTTGGCAATTTGGCGTTTTAGTAGTTTTATTTCCTGAAATAAGATCTTTCACCAAAAAGGGGACAAATGACGAACTAAAGAACATTCTTAATAAATGGCTCCTGGTGTTTTGGGGAATATTAATGATTATGGCTGTTTTGGCTATTATATATGCTTTAGAAAAGATGATGCTGATAAGTATTTTTAACTCCTTAATCATTATCGGAGAAAATGGGGGTATCATCACCTTTTTTCTATATATAGCGCTTTTCCTTATTGGAATTATCCCGATCTATTTTCCCAGTATTTTATACGGATATCCGCAACAGGTTAAAGCCTCCTCAAGTGTTAAATCTGAAAAGACCCACGAAGACCTTAAATTCGGTCTCGAGGAAGAGGATATGAATGCTAAATTAGAACGCCTAAAAGAAAGTAAATCTTACCTTAATCAAAGCTTCAACCTTACTGAATGTGCCAGGGAGCTGGAAATGCCTTCTCATCACATCTCCTATTTCCTCAAACAACATTACGGGTTAAGTTTTGCAAGCTTTAAAAATTCACTAAGAACCCAGCACGCTAAAAATTTAATCGAAGAAGGCTACCTGGAAAACAATACCATCGATGCTCTGGCCGAAGAATGTGGATATGCCACAAGGACCTCTTTCAGCAAAGCTTTTAAAAATGTCACTGAAGTCAGTCCCAGTCAATATGCCTTGACTACCAATTAGCAGCACTACAGCCAAAACTCTCTAAATTAATCAATTAGACAGGTGTCCAAATACGATTTGGACACCGATGCACCTGCATTTCATCCTGTTTTTTATTTCTTTTAACGTTTTTTTGCACAATAATAACATTTCATTTGACCGTATTTTCCCTCATCTGTTTAACCAAAAAATTCAGCCCATTACTGTAGGCTGTAACAAATCCAAGTTTATATGAAGCACTATTACTTTTGTAAATTTTTATTCCTTTTGATTTTTCTTCCTGGATTGCAGCCTTCCCTGAAAGCGCAATCTGGAAGCGGAGCCGCCTGCATAGCCGAAAATCATGGGACATTTTCTTTAAAATATTTTTCCCAACCTACAGGTCCACGTAAACAATATTTTAATAGTTCAATAATGAGTTTTTCATACCCTTCCCTCCTGGCCCCTGAATTCGATGTCAGTACCTTTTCAAACTTATCCACCATTCATAATTAACCCATATTCAATGCAACATTTCTACACAAAAAAAATAGGTCGGAAATTCAATTGTTTAAGCTTAGTAATGCTTTTCCTTTTCACATTCTGTATAAGTGGAATAGCACTGGCTCAGCCTCCGGCAGACGAGAATTTTGATGATAATCCTTTCTTTGATATTACCAGCAATGATTTTACTCTGGATGGAATTCGCTACCAGGTTTCAGGAAATGGGACTACTTATCGTCAGGCTACATTTAACGCTACTTTTAACCTTTCTGAAGGAGGGCCCAATGATTATGCCCTTCAGTTTAATAAAAATTCGTTAGGACAAATAAGTAGCATTACCATAAGCCTTAGCGATGGCAGTGCTTTTCAGATAGCAAGTTTGTCCATGGATATTTTATCGGATACTCCTGTGCAGTTTTCTTCTGATAATGGTGGGAACTTTAGCTTAAACGCCAATAATGGCGTAAATGTTTTATACCAAAATTTTGATTTTACGGGACAGACAGGCTTCGATAACATTACCTATCTAACCATCTCCGGGACCAACATGTACATAGACATTGATGATCTCAATCTTGAACCGGCTGTTGCAGCCGCTTCTATACCGAGTATAATTACCAATGCAGCCGCAGGAATTGGTTCCACCCAGGCAACCTTAAACAGTGATGTTTCCTCCGACGGGGGAGCTACCGTTACCGAGCGCGGTTTTGTCTATTCTACCACAGATAATACCCCAACACTTGGCGAGACCGGAGTCACCCAGGTGGTTGATGGCAGTGGAACAGGGACCTTTAGCGAGGTTGTTTCAGGGCTTAATTCCTCTACTAATTATTATTATCAGGCCTATGCCACCAATAGTGAAGGAACTGCTTACGGCGGGATAGAGAGTTTTACGACCTCAGTCCCGAATTTACAAAATTTCTATTGGTCTGCAGACAACCTGAATGCCGGGGCAATAGGAGTTACATATACCTTTTCCTACACTACGGTAACTGAAGTTGGGCCATCCTATGAAATGGTGTTTTACCCAATTTCCTCTTCCTACTACGGTAGTGGCTGGGATGTTTCAGGATTAACTATAAATGATGTTTCAGTAACTATTAATGGACTTCCCGCCACTGTTAGTCCTGATTCTTATTTTACTTCTACTGGAAGTGGGGCTGTAATTAGAATAACCTCAGCAGTTTCAGCGGGTTCCGATGTTGAAGTTACATTTAGCAATGTGAAAAATAACGCTACTCCAGGAACTTACTCCTGGTTTTATATGAGAACAGCAAAAGCTGGCGGAGCGGCAATTGATGTTGCAGAAAATCCTGATCCAATCATTCTGATCGCTGCAAGTCCAACGGTCACTACTTCAGCTGCATCCTCTATCACCACCACCGGAGCCACCTTCCATGGAAATGTTACCTCCGATGGAGGAGCTACAGTTACCGAGCGCGGGTTTGTCTATTCCAGTTCAGATAACACCCCTACTATCGGGGAAACCGGAGTAAGCAGAGTGACGTCAGGCAGTGGTACCGGGATTTTTAGTGAAGCTATTACAGGTTTGAATTCATCCATCACCTATTATTATCAAGCCTACGCGACCAATAGTAAAGGGACGACTTATGGAGAATTGGAGAGTTTTACTACGGCAGATGCTCCATGTACAGGGACGATAACTATCGGAACCACAGCTTCTGGAGCAGCTTATTCCATAGATGGAGGAGTATTAACCGCCATTGGCAATGCCACTGTACCTGTTTCAGCGATAACTAATTACCTTCAAAATACCGGTGATTTGGTCATTGAGACTTGTCAAGGGGATATCCTTATTGATGTAACAGTCCTTCCAGATCTAGCTAATGTAAGAACACTAAAATTTAAAGCCAGTGGAAATATAATACTGAATCCAGGAAGCGAAATTTCTGCTACCGGAAATAATTTGAATCTTGTTTTTTGGTCGGATACTGATGGAAATGAAGATGGGGTAGTTTGGCTTAACTGGAATACCACTTTGCAGGGAACAGGTATCAATACTAATGGCGGCCATCTCTGGATGGGCGGTGGTTCTGGTACGATGACTTGGAATGG
This sequence comes from Salegentibacter profundi, assembly GCF_054121475.1. Classification (NCBI taxonomy): domain Bacteria; kingdom Pseudomonadati; phylum Bacteroidota; class Flavobacteriia; order Flavobacteriales; family Flavobacteriaceae; genus Salegentibacter; species Salegentibacter profundi. The sequence continues at coordinate 46,126 of NZ_JBSYGG010000012.1, read as the reverse complement.
TCTTATTGTTGGAGATGGAGTAGCAAGAGGAAATGCGATAAATTCCAATGGAATTACTTTGATAAAAAGTAACATTCAGACTAACGGAGGAAATCTGGCTATCTATGGAAGAGGACGAACAGGTGCCACAGTTGGAATACCGATCCCTGCCAACGAAACAGGGTCAAGCGCAGGAACAGGTAATAATGTTAACGGCATCCGTATCCTGGGAGGTACACAGATTAATTCCGGCGAAGGGACAATCTATATGTATGGTTTTGCAGATGCTCCTTCGGGAAATGCTAATGGAATCGAACTTAGCCAGCCGCCTGGTGGGCATGGCCTGATAACCAATTCCAATACTACCGAAGAAGCTATACTTCTGGAAGGTTATGCAGAAAACAATCCTACAGCAGACAATTCCTGGGGGGTTTATACACATTATTCTACTGTTCAAAATACCAGTTCAGGTACCATACATTTAAAAGGTGGTGGCGCAAAGAATTCAGGAGTTACTATTGCTGGTGCAGGTGCTGTATTATCTGAATCCGGAAAGATAATTTTGGAAGGCACTTCATCAGGAGGTACCAATCCTGAGGTCCTTATACAAGGAGCTCTTGGCCAAAAGACAAGTTCTGCTATTTCCGCCTCCAGTGCAGATATAGAGATTATAGGAGATAAATTAAGTATTTCAGGAACCGATCCCAATGGAATAATTGCTTCTACAGGCAAACTATCAATCAAACCTTTGACCGCAGGAACAACAATTGGTATTGGAAGTGCCTCAGGCATCCTACAACTTCCAGCAAATTATTTCACCTCTAATTTCTCTGAAAATTTGAATGAGATCATTATTGGTTCTCCGTCAACAGGTGATATTACTATTGGAAGTTTAGCAGGATTGTATAATTCGCTGGCTTTTATCTCTGGACAGAAAATTATCCAAACAGGAAATCTTTCCTATGCTAACGGCTTAGGGTCTCAAAATACTATCAATGAATTAAGCCTTCAGACAACCGATGAAATAAGACTTGGAGGTAGTATAACTGGAGTTTCCAATTCCACAACCGGAAGGGGAGTAATAATGTCTTTTGATGCGCCATCCATTATTTTAACCAATACTATAGCACACGCATCTGCAGCTCAAAATATTACTTATAAGGGCTCTATCAATGGTGATGGGGTTACTCCAAGGGGTTTAACAGTTGATCCATGGAGAAAAGAAGGTTCATCATTTTTTGAAGGTCCAATTGGGGATCTCGTGCCTTTGAATACATTTTATGTGAAATCGGGTGGGAATTCCTTGTTTTCAGGCGCTGCTATCAATACCACTGGAAATGTTACCCTCGGCATGAATGGCCTTAGAATAGATAAAAATACAGTGTTCAATACCGATGGAGGTAATTTTCTACTGGGAACCGGCTGGGGAGGTCTTAATGATGCTTCTTCAATTGGTGGTAATTTTAATTTAACAATCAATACTGTCAATGCCGCTGAAACAAGCGCAGGTCTAGTCCATTTGGGCAGATTCAACAACTTTGGAGGACATTATATCAACAATCTTACGGTAATAGCAAAAGGAAATAATGGAGCTATTAATAATCTGAGGCTGGGATCTAGTGGAGGTATTTATGCTGATTTGTTTTTGGTGGGTAATCTTATATTCAATGGAGGAGATGTTGAATTACGATATTCCACTTTTGCTAACTCAGGAAGACTCTTAAGGTTACGAACAAATTTCGCATCTGGGAAGGCTGGAGACGTTAATTTTGGTGATTCTCAGATGATTGGGTATCGCATGGGTACTTCAGGAGGTTTTAATCTCATGAGTGGGGTTGAAATTAATACCAGTAAAATAGGCGGAACTGCAGGAGATATTACACTAGGTAAAATCAGAGGTGCCGGAAGTGGAATCCCCGGTGAATTTGATGAGGCAGGAAGAGCAATTCTAAATGCTGCCGGAACGACTCCTGGGACTATCCGATTAAACGGCGATGTACTGACTAGACAATTAGAGGGAACATTTTTTAATGCCTCTATTGAAGTCTCGGGAAATTTGGACCTGGTTAAAAATACAATTCTTGACAATAGTAATAGTCTTGGAACCAGTGCCAATATCATCTTGAAAAACGGTCAGGTAAATGGTGATTTTGACCTGGAAATTAAGTCCGCAAATGGCATTACTTATTCTTCTAAAACAGGAAACATTATTCCGCTTAAAAACCTAACTCTTTCTTCAAAAGGAATCTTATTGAATCAAGGAGTTTCCTTAACTGAAAAGTCTTTAATGGAAACTTCTGAGGGGAATATCACTTTGGCGGCAGATGTATCAACGCTCAGTAATGATCCGAATGCAATTGTATTCAATGCGGGTAAAAGCGAAGCTATTGGCACCAAAACCGGTGGCGATATTATTGTTTCCGGTACTCCGACAATGACAACTGGTGCAACAGGGATCGTTAAGCTGTTCAGTGGCGCTGAGTCGACAAGTACAGGGCTTACCTCCCTGGCTGGAGGCACAACGAATATTCGCAAAGAAGTGGATGAAACGACGATTAATTTTGATCCCATTCTGGAGGCCGGAAATGCCTATGCCTTATACCGCTACCAGGATATTATCCAATTGACGATAGATAGTCAGAATTTAACTACCTCCAAAACCTATGATGGGACTAACAGCGCTGGGATAACGGATATCGTACTTGCGGGAGTTCAGTCTGGAGATGAGGTTAGCGTGACAGCAGAAGCTTCTTATGATAACGTTAATACTGGAGCCGGAAAAACCATTACGGTGGTGTATATACTTGGAGGTGCTGATGCGGACGCATATTTAGCTCCTGAAAATACTGTGGTGACAACCGGGGAAATCCTAACCAAAGAACTGACAATTTCTGGCCTGTTAGGGGAAGACAAAGTGTATGACGGAAATATATCGGCCACTGTAAGTGGCACACCTACATTAAATGGAGTTGAAACGGGAGATGATGTCGCCTTGGGTGGTACTCCAAGCTTCACTTTTGCTGATTCCAATGCAGGAACCGGAGTTTCGATCACAGCATTGAATTATACGATTGATGGCACCGATGCCGGAAATTATACCTTGACCCAACCTACCGGATTGAGTGCCGATATTATACGTAGGACCCTGGGAATTACAGCAGAAAGTAACTCTAAGGTATATGATGGCACGGTATTGACCGACAATGGTTATAGCATTACTTCAGGAGCCTTATTATCAGGGCATATGATGAGCGCTATGACAGTAACGGGAAGTCAGACCAATGCAGGTACAAGTACCAATATTCCCAGTACGGCTGTAATCCTGGATGGTTCGAACATGGATGTTACGGCTAACTACAATATCAACTATTTGAATGGGACCCTGGAGGTAACGCCAGCCGATTTAACTATCACGGCAGAAAGTAAGTCCAGAATTTATGGAGAAGCTAATCCGGCCTTGACTTTCATTTATGACGGATTGGTTAACGGGGATACCAAGGTAAGCACAGAACCGACCATTAATACCACGGCCAAGGTAGGATCTAATGCCGGTATTTACCCATAACTCTGACAGGGGGCTTGGATACGAATTATAGTATCACCCTGGTTGCTGGTGAACTTGAAATAATCCCTGCAACTTTGGCCATCACGGTCATTACCAATCAAAGCAAAATCTACGGGGAAGCCGATTCAAACTTAACCTATACAGCCACCGGATTCAAAAACGGGGATGATGAAAGCATTCTAACCGGTAAACTAACCAGAACAGCCGGAGAGAATGTAGGTACTTACCAGATTATTCAAGGTACACTGGATGCAGACGATAACTACAATATAAACTTTACTGGAGCGGACTTTACAATTACAGAACGGACGCTAAGTGTATTTGCTGATGCGAATCAGGGAAAAGTATTTGGAGAAGCTGATCCAACCCTGACCTATACTGCCAGTAATTTTGGTAACGGAGATAATGAAAGCGTCTTAACCGGTTTACTGAGCAGGCAAAGTGGGGAAACCGTGGGTGCCTATGCGATTACTCAAGGAAATCTCGATGCAGGAAATAACTATACGATTGACTACACTGGATCAGATTTCACAATCACAGAGAAAACCCTAATCATTACAGTGGACGCAGGGCAGAGCAAAATCTATGGGGAAGCGGATCCCGTATTCACCTATACAGCCAATGGCTTCGAAAACGGGGATAATGAAAGTATTCTCGATGGGGAACTCGAAAGAGTGGTAGGCCAAAACGTAGGCCACTACGATATCAACCAAGGTAGTCTAACTGCAAACGGAAACTACATGATAGACTATGTGGGAGCAGAATTTGCTATCACTAAAAAGACACTGGGCATAACAGCCGAATTCAACCAGAACAAAGTCTATGGTGAAAGTGATCCAATTCTTACCTACATAGCCACAGGTTTTGAAAATGGGGATGATGAAAGTATTCTAACTGGTGAACTGGTAAGAACAGTCGGAGAGACTGTGGGTACTTATAGTATCAACCAGGGAAGCCTTTCAACAAACAATAACTACACGATTGCTTATAGCGGAGCGGATTTTGTGATCACAAAAAGAACTCTGATTGTACAGGCGGATCCGAACCAGGGCAAAGTATATGGAGAAGCAGACCCAATTCTAACATACTCAGCAATTAATTTTGGAAACGGAGACAATGAAAGCATCTTCACCGGAGCTTTGAACAGACAGGCAGGTGAAGCCGTGGGCCGCTATGCGATTACCCAGGGGAATCTTTCGGCGGGAGAAAACTACATGATCGATTATACTGGAGCGGACTTTACCATCTCAGAAAAAACCCTGAACATTACCGTAGACACCAACCAAAGTAAAGTATATGGGGAAGCCGATCCGAGCTTGAGCTACACAGTAACCGGCTTTGAAAACGGGGATGATGAATCCATTCTAACAGGAGAACTCGAGAGAGAATCAGGAGAAAATATCGGAACCTACCCGATTAACCTGGGCAGCCTGGCAGCAAGCGGAGACTACACCTTCAATTTCACCGGCACTGACTTTGAAATCACCGCGGGTGTCTTGACTGTCACCGCATCCAACGGCCAGAACAAGGTTTACGGAGAGTCCGATCCTATCCTAGTCTTTACTGCCACTGGCTTTAAAAACGGGGATGATGAGAGCATCCTCACCGGGGTCCTGAAAAGACAAGCAGGAGAGGCCGTAGGTAGCTATGTGATTATCCAAGGTGACCTATCTGCTGGATCAAACTATACCATTGATTATACTGGTTCAGATTTTGTAATTACCGAAAAGTCGCTGACCATCACCGTCACCGAAGGTCAAAACAAGATCTATGGCGAGACCGATCCAGGTCTTACTTATACAGCCACCGGTTTTCAATTTTCCGAAGATGAATCCATCCTAACAGGAGCACTGGAAAGAGAAGCAGGAGAAAATGCAGGCAATTACGCCATCACTCAGGGAAGCCTGGTAGCAACGGCCAATTATTCGATTGACTTCACCGGAGCAGACTTTGAAATCACACCCAGAACTCTGGTAGTGATCGCTGATTCGAACCAGAGTAAAGTTTACGGAGAGCGTGATCCATTGCTGACTTACTCGGCCAGCAATTATGGGAATGGAGACAATGAAAGCATCTTCACCGGAGCTTTGGACAGACAGGCAGGTGAAGCCGTGGGCAGCTATGCGATTACCCAGGGCGGTCTTTCGGCGGGAGAAAACTACACGATCGACTATACTGGAGCGGACTTTACCATCTCAGAAAAAATGCTGAACATAACCGTAGATACCAACCAAAGTAAAGTATATGGGGAAGCCGATCCGAGCTTGAGCTACACAGTAACCGGCTTTGAAAACGGGGACGATGAATCGATCATAACTGGACAACTCGAAAGAGCACCAGGAGAGAAGGTAGGAACCTATGCGATTGACCAGGGAAGTCTGGAAGCAAGCGGAGACTACACCATCAATTTCACCGGATCAGATTTTGTAATTACCGAAAAGTCGGTCACCATCACCGTCACCGAAGGTCAAAACAAGATTTACGGTGAAGCCGATCCAGGTTTTACTTATACGGCCACCGGTTTTCAATTTTCCGAAGATGAATCCATCCTAACAGGAGCACTGGAAAGAGAAGCAGGAGAAAATGCAGGCAATTACGCCATCACTCAGGGAAGCCTGGTAGCAACGGCCAATTATTCGATTGATTTCACCGGAGCAGACTTTGAAATCACACCCAGAACTCTGGTAGTGATCGCTGATTCGAACCAGAGTAAAGTTTACGGAGAGCGTGATCCATTGCTGACTTACTCGGCCAGCAATTATGGGAATGGAGACAATGAAAGCATCTTCACCGGAGCTTTGGACAGACAGGCAGGTGAAGCCGTGGGCAGCTATGCGATTACCCAGGGCGGTCTTTCGGCGGGAGAAAACTACACGATCGACTATACTGGAGCGGACTTTACCATCTCAGAAAAAATGCTGAACATAACCGTAGATACCAACCAAAGTAAAGTATATGGGGAAGCCGATCCGAGCTTGAGCTACACAGTAACCGGCTTTGAAAACGGGGATGATGAATCGATCTTAACTGGACAACTCGAAAGAGCACCAGGAGAGAAGGTAGGAACCTATGCGATTGACCAGGGAAGTCTGGCAGCAAGCGGGGACTACACGATCAATTTCACCGGAGGAGACTTTAAAATAACCCCGGCTACCTTGAATATCACAGTAGATTCAGGCCAAAGCAAGATCTATGGCGAGGCCGATCCAAGGCTCAGCTATACCGCCACCGGCTTTGTAAACGGGAATGATGAAAGTATCCTATCAGGAGCTCTGGAGAGAGAAGAGGGAGAAAACGTAGGAGAGTATGAGATAAGAATGGGTGATTTAAAGGCTAATTTCAACTATGAAATAGAATTTATTTCTGAAACATTTAGCATTACCCCCGCTTCTTTAGACCTTTCTGGATTGGATGATATTGTTGCAGAATGCGGCATTATTTCCCTGGATACTCCTGTTGCTACCGATAGTAATGGCAATGAAGTAGCGGGTGTTACTAACTTTAAATTACCGGTTAGTGCCCCGGGTACCTACACTATTCAATGGGAATTCAGTGGGGCTAATTACCTTAGCCTTCAGGTAACTCAGAGTCTTGTCATTGCCGATACTACAGCACCGCTGCCAGTTCAGGATGAATTGGAAGTCATAGAAGTGAATACCCAACTCTCACGGGAAGAAGTGGAAACCCCTACGGCAACCGATAATTGTTCCGGGGAGATTGTCGCCATTACTAATGCTACCTTCCCTATTATTGAGAATACAACGATCACCTGGCTATTCAAAGATGCTTCAGGGAATATCAAGGAACAACAGCAGGTGGTGGTGATCAATGACATCACTCCCCCGGTGCCTGATAAGGATGAGCTTGACGATATTTTAGCCGAGTGTCGCGTGAGTGAAGTTATTGCACCTACTGCTAAGGATAATACCGGGAAGACCCTAACAGGATTTACCGATACCGATTTTCCAATTACAGCACAGGGCAAAACGATAATCACCTGGATTTTTGAGGATGAAAATGGCAATCGTAGTACGCAAACCCAGGTGGTAATGATTCAGGACCAGACTGCACCGGTTCCCGACCAGGCAGACCTTCAGGATATTATCGTAGCATGTGGTATAGAGAATATTGCTCCACCAACTGCCAGCGATAATTGTGAGGGAGAGATCATTGCTACTACCGGTGATCCTACCAGTTATACTGAACAGGGTGATTATATAATTACCTGGACTTTCACCGATGCTGCAGGAAACAGCAGTACCCAGGATCAGTTCGTAGTGGTAGAAGATCTTACTGCGCCAGTAGCTCTGGCCTCCGATCTTGATATTGAAATCGACTTTAATGACTCCATCACTATAAGACCTGAGGATATTGATGCAGGTAGTTATGATGAGTGTGGCGAGGTCACCTTAAGCCTGGACCGGGATTATTTTGATGAAGAAGGCACTTATGAAGTGACCCTTAGCGTTACCGATCCTCATGGGAACTCCTCGCAAACTACCGCCAGGGTCACTGTGAACTTTAAAGAATTCCAGACTACAAAGGTACATGTAGTTCCTACCATGCTTGAGGCCGGCGAAGTGGCCAAAGTCATTGTTGCTGGAGGTAGCCTTATCAAAAATGTAGAGGTTTTGGAAGTGGAGACCGGAAAATATAAAGTCTTCCGCGGTAACAACCTGCAACAGATGAACCTGGATATCGCTCCTATGAAAGGAACCCTGCTTATTCGGGTATCGGATGATCAAGGAAAAGTTCACCTTAAAAAATTAATTGCCCTTTAAACTCAGAAAACAATGAAAAACAATATATCTACATATAGTTTTATTAGCCTTTTATTAATGAGCTTTTTTAGCTCGCAACTTAGTGCTCAGGAATTGGTGCGTCCCGTGATCACAGGGGCACCCTTCCTGCAGGTAGTCCCCGATGCTCGTTCCGGCGGGATGGGAGAAACCGGGGTGGCTACCCTGACCGATAACTTCTCCCAGTTTCACAACCCGGCAAAATTTTTATTTCTTGAAGAGCAAAGTAGCGGGTTTGGCCTGTCGTATATTCCTCAGTTCGTAGGTTATGCTGATGATATCTTTCACGCCCAGGCCGGCTATTTTCAAAAGCTCAATGAACGCGCTGCCCTTAGTGGAGCCCTGACTTATTTTAGCTTTGGAAATGTAGACCTGGAAGAGCAGCAGGGCGGACAGATCATTAACGCAGGAAGCTTTATTCCCAATGAACTGGCCCTGGAGGCAGCCTATAGTTTGAAACTCAATGAATATTTCGGGATGGCCATAACAGGGAGGTATATCCGATCTGATATTACCGATAATCAAATGAACTCTACCCTTCAATTAAAAACAGGACAGGCCGTAGCAGCCGATGTTTCCGGGTATTATATTTCCAATCCTTTTTCTCACGATAATAAATGGACAGCCGGTTTTGCCTTAAAAAATGTGGGTTCCAAACTGAAATATGCCAACGAATCAGGCTATGAGTATCCGCTTCCCACCAGTTTAAAGCTGGGTGGAGGCTATCATATTGCCAGTGGAAAAAGTGACTATATCTCTTTCTATGCAGAGGCCTTAAAATATTTAGTACCGGCAAGCGACGATCAGCGAAACCTTCCACAACACTCTGCTATTGGAGGAATCTTTAATTCCTTTACCGATGCCCCGAACGGCTTTTCTGAAGAATTAAAAGAGCTCATTTGGTCTTTGGGATCAGAGGTTAATTTGAATGATCTGCTACAATTAAGAACAGGCTATATCACTCAAAACAGTGAAAAAGGTTTTAGGAATCACGTAACCTTTGGGGTTGGAATGAACTGGGAAGGCTTCAATTTCGATTTTGCCTATCAAAGTCCGATCACCAAGAATATAAGCTTTAACAACGATAAGGTGATGAAATTCTCCCTGAGCTATAGGTTTGGAAGTACTCCAGGAAGATCCTCGTTGGATCCCAGAAACAATAAGCAAATTAGTGCCAGATAAGTTTAAACCTATCCTATAATTATAATTACCTTTTATTGTTAAGGTAAAAAAGATTACCCGTTACCTGAGCGCCAGGTTTAACGGGTAATTTTATTTGATACTTGCGGAGAAATGAAAAAATAGAAATACCAATGGCTCAACGAATTTAAGTTTCTAAATAAAATAGGCCACTAGTTTTAATTCTGTAATTGGGATAGTACCCAGGGAGATTAAAAAAGTTTATCCCTTTGCGAAATTTAATACTTAAAGAAAAAAGTTGATATTCGGGGATTACGATCCCAATAATACACCAAAATCAAAAAATTCCCGTCTTTCAAAAGGCAAGGACCAGAAATTAAAATCCTCAGTTCATTTCAACTGGAAACAATGGGTATCTAAAAAACCACGTGGAAATTGGTTCGAATACTTTGGAAGCTCGTTAGTTCCTATTGACCTTCTTATTAAGGAATTTCTCTATCATTGGAGTTACAAGATGGCTTTTATTGAAGTCAGGCTTTAAGGTGGTTATTTCTCCAATATACTCACCATGTCCTCCTGGAATAATTGCTAATTCGGCATTAGGTATTTGTCTGCTCAAAGCAATAGCGTGTTCCGGGGTAATGATATCCTTATCTCCAATTATGATAAGACTTGGTGCTTTGATGGATTGGATCTTGTCGTCTGTAATGTCCTTAAAATTAATCATTCTTTTTGCATCCTTATGATGCATTACTTTCACGTGGTTAGGGTCCGATGCAACTTTTACATAGGCTTTTTTAAGTAGTTCCGGCATATTTTCCAGACGTGCATTTTCCATATATTCCCAGAACCAATCAGGGACTCCATTGCGTTTGGCAAGAGCAGAACCCAATATGATTTTATCCACAATCTCTGAATGCCGAATTGCAATTTGCATCGCGGTTGTACCGCCGTTGCTGAAACCCAAAAAATCAGCTTTATCAATTTTAAAATTCTTGAGTAGCAGAGCCACATCATCTGCGTCTTGTTCAAAGGTAAGGTCAGTATTCCTGTCACTTGTACGCCCGTGAGCTTGTAATTCCACAGCAATAACTTGTCTGTTCTTAGCCAAAGGAGGTATAACTTTACTGAAACTCGTCTGAATTGTTGAACCTCCACCGTGAATAAGTACTAGTGGTTTACCTTGGCCATAAATCTCATAATACATACTTAATCCGTTGACTTTTGAATAACCATTTTTGAAAATCAAAGTGTCTTTTGTAGCTTTTGTCAGCCCACTATGGATTCGTTTATGCCTGTTTATATATTTGCATGAAGCAAGTGTCAGAAGGGCTAAAGTAAATAAGGTGACTGTTCTTTTCATTTTCATCTGCTTTGGCCAAATCATGTATGACCATTATCCTACAACTGCTAGAACTTAATTTTTATAGTTTATTGTTTATACAGGCTTTACAATCTACTTCATTTCAGATTTTTACATCTGATGTTGAAAGAATGTAAAACATACATAAAATGGTCTGCTCTTTTTATTTTTAGCATCTACTGATCATCTTTTCGTTAACCTAAGGCAGGAATGAAGTGGGTTTTCCAACATTTGAAAGAACCCCCTCCCCTGCCCTTTTTTTATTTTGTAAGAGCAACCACATAAGATGTCAATTTCTTAACCTTTGGAGATTTCATGCCGTTAAGGACATAGAAATCTGCGAATCCAAAATTTTTTATTTTACCAGAAGCTTCTTTGATTTTCATTCTTCCATTTGCCGCTGCAGTACGTCCATGGGTAATAATCTCCAGAAGCTCCAACTCTAAGGTTTCTACTTTACGCATTGGCTTCATGAATTCCTTCACCGCCTCTTTACCCTTAATGACCTTTTCCCCTACAAAATTCCACTCGATATCCTCACTCATATTGTTGAAAATAAAATCCATGTCGTTTTTCAAAAAAGCTTCATTAAAATCCCTGATAAATACTTCTTTTGCTATCATAACTAAGAAAGGTTTTAATTCAAAGTAAAGCTACCTGAATTTACCTTTAAAAGTAAGGGGATGATCCGACAACTTATAGGGGAATTTGCGACATCCCTTATTAAAATTAATCCATTACTAAAAATTTAGAACAGCTAAGAATAACCTCCCTGCCAAAGCCTGGCATATAGTTTAAATCAGCGTCTGTTCTTTCCTAAAAAAGCTGGTATTCCGAAATAATATTCAGATTATGGAAAACCGTAATTAATCTATTAAAGGAATACTTACTTTTGAAAAAGAACTGGAAAAAGATCTACATTTCCATTTAATGTTTGGCATGTTTAAAAAAGTATTAGTGGCAGAGGATATGGATAGTATCAATCATGCCGTAGCAGGTGTTTTAAAAGATCTTGAGATAGGTGAGGTCGCCCATGCTCAATACTGTGACAAAGCATGGCTCATGGCCAAAAAAGCTACGCAGGAAGAAGATCCATTCGATTTACTAATTTGTGATCTCTCTTTTAAAAAAGACCATCGGCAAGAACGAATCGAATCAGGTAAAGAGCTAATAGCGATCTTAAAAACCGACTATCCTGATCTTAAAGTCATCGTAAATACCATTGAAGACCACCCACAAACCGTCAAGGATTTGTGGGATTCCGGAAATATCGACGCCTATGTATGTAAAGATCGTAACGGGCTTAAGGAATTAAAGGAGTCGATTATCAGCCTTGATCAGGGAAAAACCTATAATTCCCCTTCTATTGAAAAGGTTTTGAAACAAGACAACCTGCTAGTCTTAAATGATTTTGAAATTAATATTGTAAAATATCTGGCTGATGGTTTAACCCAGGAGGAAATTCAGCAAAAGTTAAAAAGTCAGCATATAAAACCAAGTAGCAAAAGCGCTATAGAAAAAAAACTGAAAGACTTAAGAGAGGATTTTAATGCCAATACGAATCCTCATCTTATTTCTATAATGAAAGACTTACAATTAATTTAAAAATAATATGCCAGTCCTTTTGAAAGGGTATTGAGTAGGGTCAATAATTACTAAGAAAGGCTGGCATATTTCAAACTTAATGGAGTTAAAGCTCCGTTTAGGTTACTAAAATAAACCAGTAATTATTTGTAATCATCAAAAGGCCTCATAAAATTTCACACCCAGACTTGGGTTTAGAGAGGATTCTACTAGGCCATTGGTATCTTCCCTTTAATTTCTATTTCCAGTTTTATCTACCTTGGAGTTGTATTTATGTGCTATAACCCGACCTGGTGTTATTTCTCGTTGGTCTTTGGAAGATCCATTTTAACTACATACTTCAAACGGCTTATCAATTCTTCTAACTTGCTATTATTACTGAAGTCCATACAAAGCCTAACAGAATTTTCAGTTTCCCCCTCCCTTTTTGAAATCAAATCCAAATGGTTTGCCTTGTGCCGAAGATCCAGGATGTCACTAAATTTTAACTCTTGTACGGTCACATAATCTATGTCCTCCTCACTTGAGTATACCGTTGTATAAAGTTTAATTGCCGGAGCATTTTGACTGATCGAAGATCCAACCTGCAAGGAATCTACAAAGCCATTTTCTTCCCATGAAGCATGTTTTCCAGGAATAATATTTTCAAAATAACTTCTATTGGCATTTATATACTTCAGTGCAGAATTTTTCTTCTCTTGAAGATTAATTAAAAACTTCAAATCATCTTCTACGCTCTGCTTTCGAAAATCCCTGGGAGGTAATTCGCTCGAACGCGTGCAGGAATTGGTTTGGTACCTTCCATCTTCCTTATAGGCATAAATTATCCATTCACTGCCCGTTCCGATATTTAATCCGCAATAGCTTAGCCTTTTTGGGGTGCTTATCGCTACGCTTGTCCCGTTTATTTCACCTTTATAATTTTTCTTGATCTCCAGGGTGATCGTTTTAAGGTGATTTTCATTTTCTTCTATTGAAGTGACCAGGCCTTGAACTATGAGGTCATAATGTCGATACTCTTCATTATCCATTAAACTTGGTTCTGAACAGGAACAAAAAAAACTATCCGAATTCGCAAAAAGTAATTGAACTAATAGGAGTGCGATTTTCATCATCTAACTGGGTTTTATTTAAGACAATTCCATTAATACTGGAAAAAGAATAAATTCTATTTTATTTGATATACTGACAATACCTATAAAGGGGTATTTTAAAGTTAGGCAAGCTTTTCTAATTTGCTCCAAATTTCTCTAATATTAAACATGAGGTATAAAAAAATTAAAGGACATAAAAAGATCTGGAAAGGGATTAAGGAATGGGAGCAGCAAAATAGAAAGCTAGATCTTGAGGAATTAAAACTTTACCAAAGAAAATATTTGAAGGTTTGGGTGAGCCCTTATTGTGATTATGATATGTTGAATAGTGAAACCCCTGAACCCTACGGGAAAACTCGAAAAATGATCCTTGAATCGCTACTTAACATCTATCAAAGTTGGAAGGAAAGCCTGGAAAAACTGGAAGAGCCTTATTATTTAAAAATATGGTTATATGAAGAACATATCTCCAGGTCTCAGGTTGTTTGTGCATTAGGAGATTTTATAGGCTTTTATGAAAACACCTTTTACCAGCCCAACCTTGAAAAGCGAATTAATCTTAAGAATAATTATGCTTGGCTCCGCGATAAAATGGATCTTCTCAATTGGCAATATGCACCCTATGAACAGGGCCTTACCCTTGAAGACATTGGAGAACCTTACGAATATAGTACCTACAAAGCCTATCAGCAAAATAAACGATCGATCCGAAGAAAAATCAAGAATGCCTACCGGACCAAGGAGGGAGAAGACGATCAAACCTATTATTTTTCGAAAATGGGAACGGTGTGGATAGGTGGTGCTTAATAGTTTATATTTGACTTTTCTTCCCTGATTGGGTAAGAGGATTTTCTTAAAGCACGATGATTACGCTGGGAATAAAGCTTTAAAATACCGCAAAAGAGGTATTGTCATTACTTTTACCTATTTCTATTTTACCATCTTAAATTTAGATAAAGCGCACCACTTAAATATAAAATTATGGATCTCCTCAGAAAATATTCCCTTTTAATCATCTTGTTAGGTATTACCCATTCCAGTCTCGCTCAAAGCGAACGTGATTACGGGGAATATAATGAAGCGGTCGATTACCTAGATCAGGGGAATACCGAGAAAGCGCTAAGGTTGTTCGATAAGCTTTGTCGACAAAACAATGGTGCTGCTTGCTTTGCAATTGGAATCACATATTATCAGGGAGACCAGGTGGAAAAAAATGTAACCAAAGGTCTAGAGTTCATAAAAAAGGCGGCGGAGAAGAATAATTACGATGGAATAAAAACTTTAGGGGAAATATACTTCCATGGTTCAGCGGGTGTTGAGAAAGATCCTAAAAAGGCGACAGAGTTATTTAAAAAGAGTATCGCTCATGAAGATAACTATGAAAACCGCCAAAAATCAAAAGCAGCCGAAATGGCTAATTCGCTCACAGGTGAAAATACAACCAAGAATTTCCCTAAACTTGGTGCCCTTTTAGGCGGTGCCTTCCATATGGAAAAGGATTATATAAACGCTTCTTCCTTTTATCTCCTCGCCCTTAATGGCCCGGAAGGTTTCACCTCAACCGAAGAAGAATTGTGGAAAGTCTTACTGAAGAATGCAGAAACATTTGCATCACAGGCAACCTATACTGTTGATTTTGAATTAGCACATTTTTTAGGAGACTATTATTTACGCTCCTCCAACACAGGTAAAGGACTTAATTATTATAGGATTGCGGTAGATGGAAAGAATGCCGAGGCTCAAAGGGATCTTGGTAAATATTATTATGAAGAAAATGACTTAACCAAGGCAAAAGCATTTCTGGAACTGGCCGTTGAAAATTCTTCTGGGGAGGTAAAGTTAACCAGTATGGAAAACTTAATACCTATTTATCTTGAGCATCAGCAATGGACTCAGGCCATGAATTATTCAAAGATGGTAATGAAAAATAATGATTTTGATGACCTGAACATCAATCAGGACTTTTTTAAAATCTTTGTAAATAACAACTCTCCCTATTCAGATGATTGGAGTTCAATAGGCAAAACAGATGATGCGAACTGGTACTACAATTCTAATAGTATAGTAAAAAGCAAGGAAAACAATTACGAATACTTCATCGTAGTAAAAGAATCTTCTCGATACTACACTGGAGGAAAAATCTTTGGTGCGGTGTTTAATTTAAGCAAGGATGAATATTATACTTACGCAGAATATAAAGGAACCTCCAGTAATTCCTCCTACAGTTTTCCATCCAAATATGAAATAATAACCACACAGTATGAGGGGGACCTCTATGATAAAATTGAAAGTATAATATATTCCCATTATTGATCCTATTTCTTTTTTTTCCATAACCCCGGATTTGTTCAGATTTTAAACCTGTTCACGAATCATGAACAAAAAAAATTGTTGAACAAAGTGACTTCAATTCATTAAAGAAGATTTATCCTTATCCTAGAAAACATTAGGATCAGCTCCCCAATAAGGCTATTTGATTAATGCCTCTTTAAGTTGTACTTTTTGATCTGTTCTCCCCTAGCCCCCTTACCGCGGATTTCATCTTTATTTTTCTTTTTTTTATATTTAAGATGTTGAATACTATGCTGTTATGGATAAATTTATTCTCAATTCAGGAAAGGCCTTGGCTAAATTTAGGTCCGGTATAAATCATTTCCTGGAGGATAAAATTCAGGATAGTTTCACCAAGCGCATCCTTTTTATTGTTGCTCTTTATATTTTTTTCCTGGTAAGTTTCTCTTTGGTGATGGGAATGCAGGGCTTTATTGACAACGTCCCCTTTATTCTGATTTTTTCAATTATACTTCTTGTCCTTTTGGTTTGGCTGGCTATATATTATGAGTCGAATAACCATCTGGAAATCAATCGTCATGACTTCCAGATGATTTCCTTAAAAAAACCCCAGGTAAGATTTGAATTAATCAATCTTGACAAAACATCAGAAGAAAATTTATGGAGGCTGATCAGAGGGTACTGCGTAAATGAAAAGATCAACTTTACAATGGGCAACAAAAGTGGTGAATCTGCAAATCATCGAATCCTATTTGTGCTTTTTGACGAATTGCTTGTGGGAGGAATCAAGGATTTTTCCGGCGATAGAAAACGTGAATTCTTCCAGTTGCTGATAGATTCCTTTCTTATGAACAATCAACCCCTCAAAGAAAACACCTTAAAAACCAGTTTTTCCGCCTGGAAAAACGACCAGGAAAAAATTAATTCCCGGAATCAGCGAAAATTCATCAGGCTGATGCTATCAAAAGAATAATTATAGCATAATTCTCTTTTAATTCCCGTTATGCTATTGATTTATAGATGTTTGCTTTCCTAAGTTTGTCTTACCTCCAAAATGTAATAGGCTTCTTATTCCTTTTCAGTTTAAGCAATTGATGAAGGAACTGAAAGAATTAGCGCAACTGGAAATTTAAGGCAATGCCTAATCCCGGCCAAAGATTAAACTATAGAGAATTCTGAAAAATATAAAAATCCTATGGAAAGATTATTATCCAACTCCAATAAAGAATTACTGAAAGTTAAATCAGAAAAACCCGCAGATAAAATACCTGGAGGTCAATCTAAAAAAAAGAAGCATAATAGGAAGAGGGTGAAAATTTATTTCCAATGCTCTTTATATGATAAAAAGCTGTTAAAAATTAAAGCACAGCATAGCGGTCTTTCTTTAAGTGAGTTTTGCAGGAGGACGCTTTATGAGAAGGAAGTTAAAGAAAGATTATCCGATGATCATATCGAGATCTATAAAACCCTGGTGAAGTTTCATCATAACTTTAAATCCATCAGCGAAATGTTTCACAAAAAGGATTCACAATTAGCCAGTAAGATTAATAGACTTGCCAATGAAATCAAGCTTCACCTTCAAAAGATAAACGGATGATAGGGAAAGGAACAACAATCTCAAATACCCAGGCCTCTGTAAAGTATGGGTGGAACCGGGATAAGGGTGCGCAGGTAGTATTTACCCAGCACCTTGCCGCAGATACGCCGAAGGAGATCACGGTTGCCTTCCGGCTTACCCAGGAACAAAATGCATATTGTGTAAAAAATACGCTTTCATTTATTCTAAGTCCAACAATTGCTGAGGGAAAAAATCTGAAAAACAGGGATCTCGCCCGGATATGTAAGGAGTTTATGCAGGAGATGAAATTAAAGGACCGCCAGGCCATTGCTTTTGTACATAAGGATAAGGCACATAAACACATTCACCTCTATGTCAACCGCATCGATTTTAAAGGCAAGGCCTATAACGCCGGGTTTTTAACCAAGCGAAGCTATTTTGCCGCAGAGAAAGTAGCGGAAAGGTTACGAATGACCACCGTGAAACAGGTTCAGAATGAGAAGCTTCGTAAATTATTACCTGTCAGAACGGAAATCAAAAAACGACACGATTTAACTTTGAAACAATTCCAGCCTCGAACATATCCGGAGTATATGAAAGGGATGAAGGATTATGGCGTTAAGGTCATCCCTTCGATCAATAAGGCCAATAAGCTTCAGGGCTTTCGATTCCAATTTGGAAAACACAGTCTCAAAGGCTTTGAAATTCATCCTTCGATGAGTGGAGGAAATATCGGGAAGAGCCTTTCCCGCGGAAGTGGCATTTCCAACTTCCTTAAGGAAAATTCCCAGCTCAAAATAGCCGGAAAAACCGTATCGCTTTCTGCTGGGATGATTAAGGTATTAACTAGGAAAATAATAAAGCCAACGATCTCAAAAGGCCTTGATACAGGAATAGAAATTTAAATTAAAAATTATGGCAAAATTAGAACGGCTTAGTGAATTGCTCGTTTCAGAGATTAACGAATTTGAAAAGGGCGTAGAAAAACTTCAAGAAATCCAACAACAAAAATTTGCAGTTGATAGTCGACAATTACAGCAGGTCCTTAAACAACATCAGGAAAGATTCGAAGAAGTTTCAGCACGACACATCCATAAAATGAATACCCTTGGCCAAAAGCTCGATAAAACAAAGGCTTACCCGGTGTGGGTTTTGACCCTGGTTATAGCATCATTTATACTAAATGGAATTTTACTTTACGGACTTTTATTTTAATATCCGGGAGTATTTTATTCCCTTATTTTGTTTGCCCATAATTGCATTTGGTCATTCCCTAACTCTTAAGGTCCTTATGGAATATCACCTGGACTTTATTTTAATATTTTCCTTGATAAGTTTGAATAAGAAGAAGCTTAAGCTTTCAGGGTTTTAAGAAAATTTTTAGATTTACATTCTTTCCTTCCATTGTCCCTACTCGGTGGAAGCCTATTGATAGAAAATAATCGCCTCTAATGGCAATAACAGAAGTTCACTTACTTAGCTCAAATAATAAATGATCCAAACTAAATGGGAAACGCAGCCCTGGAAAAGGTCTACCATCTTAGGGAGGGAATGGGCACCGATAATTTCTCTAAAACTTATCTTTAATAGCAATGCCCAGTTTTAGAGTCTATTCCCTTATTGCCTTTTTAATTCCTGCCGTTTTTATGGGTCAGTGTCCTTCGGGGGATATTCTGTTGGAAACCCAGGAACAAGTAGACCAGTTTAGTGCCGATTTTTCTACCTGTACTGTAATTTCAGGTAATTTAGTCATTAAGGGAAATGAGGTTACCGATTTATCTTTCTTAAAAAAAATCACACAGATCGCCGGGGATTTAACTATTGATCAAACCGGGATCACTTCCTTGCACCTGGATAATTTAGAATCAGTAGGTGGCGATTTCAGCGTATATGGCAATGAAAACATCGAAGCCCTCGATGTACCGAAGATTTCCTCTATTGGCAGAAACCTGGTAATCTACGATAATCAGGATTTAATTGAAATATCAGGATTTTATGAAATAGTTTCTTTACATCACCTGGCCATTAGCCATAATTGGTACCTCACCACCATACCGGAGTTCAATAAATTGGAATCCCTTACCGAGACCACCCAAATAATGGAAAACACCCATCTTAAAGAGATAAAGGGTTTTGAGTCCCTTGTTTGTGCAACAGGTATCCAAATTCATGGGAACGACAGCCTAACGACAATAGATGGTTTTGATTCGGTGGTTAAGATTTTGGGGAGCTTTGGAGGCCTTTCGATCACTGTGAATTCTTCTTTGGAACGCCTGGAAGGTTTTGAGCGTCTGGAACAGGTTTCATACCTTATATTAAGCCAGAACAGCGGTTCCATCACCCCTTCCAAATCGGTGCCAGCCTTCTCATCGCTTCGGCAATCGGGCTATGTGTATTTGAGGCAATCAAATTTCCCAAAAAATTACCAGGGATTTGAAAACCTTATCAAAGTTGGAGGAGTGAGTATCGATGGTTTAAGGAATGTGGAATCATTTACTGGTTTTAATAAAATAGAGACTGCTGCTTTTATCAATGTGGAGAATAATAGGAACCTTAAAACTTTATCCGCTTTCGGTAACCTGCAAGAAACCCAGTACGAATTTATAATTAAGCGAAATTGGGAACTCCATCAGATAGATGATATGAAAAAACTCACCAAAGTGGGGTTTGATTTTGGCATCTTCTCTTTGGCCATATCGGATTTTGACTTTATTAGTAATCTAAAAGAGGTTGGAAACGATTACTCGCGCTTTGACCTGAATGATTTGCCGAACCTTCAGGATTGTTCAGGATTATCCAACCTTATTAAATATGGTTATTTACTGGAACCGACCGATATCGATTTGAGTCTTGTGGCCTGCAGTACCAAAGAAGCCATTGCAGCATCCGCAGATACCGATAATGATGGTATTCTAGATGTTGATGATCCGGATGATGATAACGACGGATTGACCGATACCCAGGAACATGGCGGGAATGAATTTTTAGATACTGATGACGATTTTCTGCCCGATCACGTGGATACAGACAGCGATAATGACAATTGCTCTGATCAGGATGAAGGCCTCTCTCATTTTCAACAAATCTCAGATTCACCGGTAATATATAACCATCCGAAATTTTCAGAGATTGAAGCCGGGGGCAGCTTAGATCTTTTAGGAAATGTTGGTAATGCCGACACTTTTAACTGGCAGGTTAGCCAGGATAATGGGGAAACCTGGATAACTATTAAGAATGATCAGTATTATTCAAATTCCCAGAGTGCTACTTTAGAAATTAAAAATGTTCCAGGGGAATTCCACAATAACCTTTATCGCTTGAAGAGCCGAAATAGTGCCAATTATTGCCAGGATTGGGTGGTATCCCGCTTTGCATCTTTGATCGTGAATATGACCTCGCTAAAAAACCCGGGAAAAGATACAGCACTTACTGTTTGCCCTGATCAAGGACAGGTAGACCTATTAACCCTTATGAATGGAACGCCGGATCAAGGGGGACAATGGACCCCCTCCCTAAGTAGCGGAGGCTCTGTTTTTGACACTTCTGTAGATGCTGAAGGGACTTACCAGTATTCCTTTAGTAATAATAACTGTCAAATAGCCAAAGCAATGGTTACGGTAAGTTTTAAAGATTCTCCAACAGCAGGAGAAGACGGAGAATTGACCATTTGCAGAGATGCAGAACCAGTAAACCTTTTTGAAGCCTTAACAGGCAGTCCTTCACCCGGTGGTAGCTGGACTCCTGCTCTTTCCGGAAACAATGGATATTTTGATCCTCAGGTTGACTCAGCAACTACCTATACCTATACGGTAAGTGCTCCAAGCTGCTCTTCCTCATCGGCAAAGGTTCAAATTAATCTAATAGAGGAGGATTTAAATGCAGGTAATGATATGGTTATAAGCCTATGTGAGGCGGATGATCCAGTAGACTTATCAGATTATTTAGGTAATGATGTCTATTCAAAAGGCACCTGGTCTCCAGAGCTTTCCAGGGAGGCTTTTTTTGATCCTAAAACTGATAAAGCTGGAGATTACACCTATACGGTTGCCATTAATGGTTGTGGTGAGGACCAGGCCGTATTCAGCATTGCGGTAATCGATTCCCCAAACCCGGGTGTGGATACTCAAGTTGACCTCTGCAATGATTCTGGAGACCATAACCTTCTTCAACTGATGGAAGGAAATCCGGAAAAGGGCGGAAAATGGACTCCGGAACTCTCGGAAGGAAACGGAATCTTTAATGCGCAGAAAGATGCCCCGGGACTTTATACCTACACCCTGGAAAATACCCAATGCGGGGAACGCTCTGCAAGTATCAGTATTAATTTGGAAAGGCAACCCGATATTGGTCAGGACGCTCAACTAGATATCTGTGAAAATGATACTTCGGTGGATCTATTTCCTCTTCTTGGTACCGGGACAGATTTGGGTGGAGAATGGTTTCCCGAATTATCAGGGGAAAAAGGAGTTTTTAATCCCCAGGTTGACTCCCCGGGGGTATATGAATACCGGCTTGAAACTGAAAGCTGTGGCTCTTATTCCTCCTTTGTCACGGTTTATGTGAATTCCCCAGCAAACAGTGGTGAATCTGCATCGATTGATTTGTGCCAAAATAGTCCCGAACTGGACCTATTTGAATTATTGGGACCCACGGCCGAGCCGGGTGGTGACTGGCATCCCAGGCTCAAGAGTGGCAATAGCATTTTTAATCCGAAAACGGATTCCCCTGGAACCTATACCTATTCCATTAACCAGGGCCAGTGTGGTACCTCAAGTGCAGAAATCAGCATAAGCCTTGATGGAAGCCAATTGATCACCAGTTATGAAATTGAAACATCATCTTTTGACGAAAATGGTTCCATAGCCATTGACATTCTGGAAAGTGGTGATTTTGAATATTCACTGGATGGGGAAAATTATAGTCCTAAAAACCGCTTTACCGATTTAAAAGGAGGAGCATATACCCTATATGTTAGAGAGACCAATGGCTGCAGATTTTTACAGGAAAATATCATGCTTATCGGCTTTGATAGTTTTTTTACGCCTAATGGGGATGGAATAAATGATTCCTGGAAAATTTATGGTTTCGAAGGTCAGCAATATGATATTTATATATATGATCGCTATGGAAAATTATTAAAGGTATTGAGTTCGCTCGATAATGGCTGGGATGGGACCTTCAACGGAAAACCTATGCCATCTGATGATTACTGGTTTAGCCTGGAACTAAAAGATGGGAAGGTTTATCGAAGTCATTTTTCGCTTATCAGGTCATCCTGAAAACATATTTTGAATCGTTCTCTTACCAAAGCAGGGAACTAATATTGAAGGGATTAATTTTTGTCCTCTTCCACCTAAGAAAAGTTGTATGAGAAATTTAAATATTATCATAGACATAGTGTTGAAAGCCTTTAAATCATTCATTAAATGAGTTTAGAAATCACACACATCCAGGGCGGCATGCGCGAATTTGAAAGAACCGGAATATACCCGGAGTATCTGCTCTTCAACCAGGCCGGGACCCGTCAAAACTGGACCATAAGAATTAAACAAACCCCGCAGGAGGGAGTTTTAAAAAGCAAAGGTAAAGTGCTGTATGAATATAGCTTTGACGGGGATCGCTGCATATTCCGAAAAAAGAAAATCGATGGTTCCTTTTCGGAATGGAGAGAACCGGAATTCATGATTATAGAAATGAGGGATTAGTAATTCGTTGTTTTTGGATCTCTATTTTTAATGATGTGAACTATTATAGCCTTGTTCAGGTTTGAAACTTTAGGTATTTGTCTTACTTTGACTTCCATACTTTACTTTAGTAGAAAGAATATTTTTCAGCTTTTTAATGACAAAAATTAAAAAAATAAAAAAGCCCTGGCCAACCAAAGATGCCATGACCCAGATCTATGAAAATAACTTGTGGGGTGGTAACAAATCTCAGTTCTACTCTGGTTTAGGCTCACATCATTCCGAGACAGTAAATCCATATATAGCTGTTTTGTCCGATTTTTTAAAAAATTTTGAAACTCCTCCGGTAGTTTGTGACCTGGGTTGCGGAGATTTCAATATCGGTAAGGACCTGGTTAAATACGCCAAAAAATATAATGCTATAGACATAGTTCCTGGTCTTATAATGCGTAATAAAAAAGAATTCAAGGCAGATAATTTAGAATTTCATGCTTTAGATATTGCAACAGATGTGCTGCCTTCTGGAGATTGTGCTATTTTAAGGCAGGTTTTACAACATTTATCGAATGCGGAAATTAAGTGTGTGGTAGAGAAATTGTATGATTTTAAATATGTTATTCTAACCGAGCACTTACCGGAAGGCAATTTTGAACCTAATAAGGATATTATCTCGGGACAAGGAATCAGGCTAAAAAAACAAAGCGGTGTGATCCTTTCTGCATCCCCGTTTAATTTTAAAATAAAGGAAGAAAAACACTTACTATCTGTGCAATCTCCCGGTTTTAAAGGAGTTTTAGTAACTACCTTGTTTAAGCTTAGATAATACTGGGGGTAGTTTAAAGGAAACCTATATTTCTTAACAAAGCGTATTTCAAAACCTAATGGTTTTCTTCCTACAGCGCCTCTTCCCAGATCTCCATAATTTGATCATAATTTTCTACTGCTTCCTGACTAAGGCTAGCCCACCAGCAGCACGTAAATAAAAATTTCCGGCAGCCATTTTCTGAAGGAGAGATTACAGACTCACTCTTTACGGGTAATTAATTGGTTATTAAAGTATTTGCCCTAGGTTATTCATCTAAATTTCTATTGACCCAGACCCATAAACTTGGCCAAGTTTCCCGGTATTTCTATTGGACTGGATAAAAGTTGACCTACTTTTTTTTAAAAAAAAGGCGCTTTGGTAGTTGCCAAAATTAGCTTTCGAGGCTAGGAAAAAAGAAATGTAAATATTTTAGTTATCAGTTGAAATTTAGCTAATTTTGTAAAACACAATGCACGGGGTGCCATTTATGGCTGAGAACATACCCGATACCTGATTTGGATAATGCCAACGTAGGGATGCCGGCTTAGATGTCTATTTTCTGCTTAATTTCTGTTGGCCTTTCCAAAGAAATAAGTTTGTTTAAAACAATGATATGAAAATAGAGAAGTCACAGAAAGGCCTAATTCCTCAAAGTCAGCAAAATTGGCAAAACCGGCCGGAATGGTTTTTTAATCGCGAACATACTGACACCTATGAACAGTGGTATGAGGGGCGTTATAAGCGTGCTGAGATCTGGCAGAAAAGAGTCATGGAAGACCTTGTCTCTGGAGATCCTAGAGTTGAAACGCTTCTCGAATTTGGTTGTGGAACCACCAGATTTACCCGTTGGTGGCAGGAGATAGGTATTGAAGCTACCGGAGGTGATATTTCTCCGCTGATGCTTTCCCAGGCTATACATCTTTTTGATGGTGATCTAGTCATGGCCGATTCACACTTTATGCCATTTAAGGATGACACTTTCGACTCCCTAGCCTTTATCACTACTTTTGAATATTATAAAGACCCTGTAAAAGTAATACGGGAAGCCGCCAGGGTCGGTAGATATGGAATTGCTATGGGAATGATGAACCGGAATTCCCCTAAAGTAGTGCGCAGAAGGGTACAGGAGATTTTCGGGAAAAATCCGTTTTATCTAACTGCAACCTTTTATACTCCTGAAAAACTAATAGCAATCATTCATGAAGCGCTGAAAGGAAGAAATTACACGATTAGATGGAAATGCACGGGGCTTCCGAAATGGTTTCCGGTGCAACAATGGAATGTCCCGGTTGGTGATTTCTTCGGATTGTATATCCAGTTTAATGATGTTGACTGATGAGTGAATCGCTAGGAAAAATTGACCGTAATTTAATTGATAACTTTGTAGGGAATAAATCCGGCTATAGACGGCCTGAAGTATGTGTTGGTCCAGCCTTCGGAATAGATGTGTCTTTAATTGACCTTCCCGGAGAAATGGCCATGGCAATGACCAGTGACCCTTTATCTCTGATTCCAGGACTGGGTCTGAAAGAATCGGCCTGGCTTTCAGTACAGTTAATGGCTAATGATATGGCGACCACTGGCTTTGCTCCCATGTACGGCCAATTTGTACTGAATCTTCCTGCCCATTTCTCCAAAAAAGACTTCAAAACATACTGGGACCATATTCACACATTTTGTGAGGAAATAGGTACTGCTATTACTGGTGGGCATACAGGTTTCATCGAAGGCCAAAATTCAACCATTGCCGGTGGAGGAACCTTTACAACCATTGCTCCTAAAGACAGGATCAGAATCTCAAAATACGCAAATCAGGGAGACGCTATTCTGGTCACAAAATCCTGTGCAATCTCATCGGCAGCTATTCTGGCGATGAGCTTTCCTCAGACAGTAAAAGATAAGGCAGGTATGGAAATTTACCATCAGACCTGTGAGAGTTTTTATAATACAAGCTCTTTAAAAGAAGCTCTCACAGTCATGGACAAAAATTCGACTGATATTACCGCTATGCATGATGTTACTGAAGGTGGAGTACTTGGTGCCATTTATGAGATGGCCGTGGCCTCTAACAATGGGGCAAGAGTGGTAAACGAAAAACTTCCTATAGGTGTTCCTCAGAAGGAAGTTTGTGAAATTTTCTCTCTGGACCCAAGATTTTGTATTGGAGCCGGGTCAATGATCATTTCCTGCAAGGCCGGAAGTGAAAACAAAATCATTGATAATTTAGGGAAAGAGAATATCCCCTGTTCAAAAGTAGGTGAGTTTACAGAATTAGACCACGGCATAAACCTAGTCAGCAATGGTGAGATCTCAGAAATGAAATATCATGAGACAGACCCTTATTGGTCAGCATTTTTTAAAGCCTTGAATTCAGGATGGAAATAACAGATCGTTTGCGAAGAAGAGGAATCTACCTGGTTGTGGATCCTTCTATGGAAGAAAAAATTCTTTTAAAAAGGCTCCAACAGGCATTGCAGGAGAAAATTTTGGCTGTACAGATCTGGGATAATTTCAATACTGAAAAGGAAGTTCTAATGCTGGCAAATAAAATCTGTGAGCTCTCTCATGCCAGTGAAGTGCCGGTGTTTATAAATAATCGCTGGGAATTACTTGCTGATGCCCCCCTTGACGGAGTTCATTTTGATGAAATTCCTCAGGATATAAATAGGATTAGGGGAATGTTGAGAAAGGAATTCTTATGTGGTTTAACCTGTAATAACGATTTAAAATGTTTGGATTGGGCAGAAAAGCACCAGTTCGACTATATTTCCTTTTGCTCCATTTTTCCTTCAACGACCAGCAATAGTTGTGAACTGGTGGATTTCGAAACAATTAGAGAAGCAAAAGAAAGGAGTTCTTTACCAATATTCCTTGCAGGAGGGATAAATCCGGAGAATATGGAAAAATTAAACGACCTCAAGTATGAGGGAATAGCTGTGGTTTCAGGAATAATGAATGCTGATAACCCTGGTGAAGCCGTACAGAATTATATGAAAAAATTAAACCTTTAGACAATGAGATTAAAAACCATAGAAAAACTTTGCTGCCCTTTTGATAAAAACGATGTGCAGTTAACCACTATCACTCAAGATATAGGAGAGAACATCTTGGAGGGATTTCTCACCTGTGAAAAATGTAAGAGGATTTATCCTATTGTGAAGGGAATACCAATTATGAATCCAGACGAATACAGAGAACATGAATTGGAAAAACCCCTTCTGGAACATTGGGAAAAGCATCTAAAAGGAAAGTCTGTCGAGAACTTTAAATTGAAAGAATAAGGCAGTCCTTATATTTTCCAAAAGAGATAGGAATGGCAAATTCTGATATATAGGGTCAATCTCGAATTTAAGAGATTAGTCTTTTTCCTGCAGTGCTTCTTCCCAGATCTCCATAATTTGATAATAATTTTCTACTGCTTCCTGACCATTTGGGTAGTCCACCAGCAGCACGTCATTAAAAATCTCCGGTACCCATTCTTTTAAGCCGGGATTAAAAACATACTCTTTCCGGGCATTGAATTCGATTTTCACCTGATTTGTTTTAGGTTCAACCCCAAAATATTCATTAACAGAAATTGACTTAACTTTTGAAAGTTCCACGGCATTCCCGTTGAGATTAATAATTCTGGACATAGTTCAAAATTTTGATTTACAAACTTCTCTAAAATATTCATAGATCATCACCATCGCAAGGGTATCCAACTCACAGTAGCGAAGAAGGGCTTCATTTATAGCTTCTCTTTCACCATCGGATAAATCCGAGAACTGAAGCTTCTGATAGGCAAAAAGGGCTGCTCCCCCATCGGCGATCTCGGGTATACTGTTGGCGATCTGCTCCAGCTTTTCACTATCCCAATGGTCAAACACAGGAGGCAATGCTTTATACGGGCTAATCACTTCTCCGTCTTCCAACCTGAGGAAAATATGATCGGGGTCAAAGTTTCTGCTGCTTACTTCAATTTCTGCCAGGGGTTTTTGATACTTTTTCTGCAAAAAAGTACTGGAATGTAAAACAGCTGGTAAAATATCTTTTATGGAATTCGAGCCACCTGTCTCCGGATCATAATAATATTTGACTACTGTTTGTTGAAGGTCAATCATGTCGCGTTCCCCGCACCACTTCTCTGCATTTTTCCTTGTAGAATGGCTAATACTTTCAATGAAGTCCAAGAGTTCTTCCCTGTCTGGTTCCTGAGAACCACGAAGCTGATTATAGATCACATTTACAATAGTGTTCTCATGATTGTGATACCTAAAAATACTTCCATCATTACTTCCGAGAGACTGTTTCAAGGCGCGGATAAATTCGAAATTTGGATAGTTCCCAGGATCTGTATTCAGGTATTCGTTAAAATGCTCTACCCTGCCATCCTGATGAACTATATGATGGCTAAACTGGAATGCGAGTTGCTCATATGGCCGCATACCTCTAAAAAAAGGAAGCGCCACGGCGGTGGTTTCAAAATCGATAAAATTTAAGGGAAACTTCCAGCTATCCAGTTCTGCTTTCAGGTTCTCCAGATCAAAATAGGGTGTATTATCATTTTGAATCGTTTTCTCAACCTGTAGCCATTGTCGCTCAGTCCTGCTTAGTTTTCCGGCTTCCGGTTTTACCGCAAAATCTCCTTCTGAAATTTCCTTCATGAAAAATTTCCCTTCTTCCAAAAGCTTTTTTGCCGGATTGTTCCACACATCATAAATCTTAGGTTCATCGATTTCTGTTTCCGGAAGCTGCAACTGCCCTGCCCAGCATTCGTGGAAACCGCTTTTCTTTTCCGAGGTTTGGTTTGCTTCAAACTCACATCCCTTGCAATGGGCGCCTATCCCCATAAATATCTTGTTGTCCTGTCGATAATTATCCCGGAATAGGTTTATCATTTCTTCAAAGCTCAAGCGCTCATCCAATGGGTTATGTTTAAGGATCAGGTTTACTTCAGCATCAATATTTATCTCACAGAGAATGGAATCTCCCAGGTCTTCCCGGGTAAGACCAGGTTTCTTTTCAATACCTGTCCTGAGGTTAGAATCGGCTATGACTTTAAAACTCTGGTGAAGCCCATCTATAGAGGCAACCGCATCCTTAATGACCAGCTTCAGGAAACTGGAAATCTCCCATTGAGGATAACAAGCCTGTAACACAAATTTCTGAAAAGCCACATCATACAGGTAATGATCAATTCCTCCTTGTAATTTATTTGCTTTTGAATTGAGATAAGAATCATGCTGCTCTGCTGAAACAGATTTTGCCTTCACCTCCAGCAAACGCAGCTTATTCCCTTTTTTAACCAGAATATCCACCCTTATAAAAAGTCCGTCAATCAGAAAGGCCGGTTCAAAAATAGTTACTTCTTCACGGGCCAAGAGCTTTCGGGTTTCATCCGCCAGCTTCTGATAATCATAATCATCTCCCAGAAGTGCTATTCCGCCGGGATGCTCCATCCGCGCCAGTTCTTCTACCTGGAATCCTCCCTTGGCCAGTTGCTCTAGAAAACTATTGGTATCAGCAGCGTTTTCGTACTGAGGTTTCCCGGTGTAGTAGAGTTTAGTTGGACAGTCCAGGGCAAGTTTAAATCGAGATTTAGTAAGATAGCGGGGAGATTTCAAATGATCTGCGGTTTTGGTCAATAAAAATACGATTTAATATAATAGGTGTCTGGGAATCCCTTAAGCTTTATATATGAAATGATTATTTGTTAAACTCCCCGGTTAGCCCTGGTTTTGAATTTTTGAATTTTGTTCCGGACAGAACCTAATTCTCCTAGTCTTATCAGTCCAAGCAATAATTGTATCCTGGGTCTATGGTTTGTGATAATATCTGCCACTTTCGCCACGGCAATATCTCTTTCCATTATACATTCTTCATAGGTTTTCCCTCCTGGTTTATGTAAAACCTGAGCAAACCGCCAGGCCCCATCTCGAGCCAATTGCATACTAAAATCTGTCATCAGATTATCCAGCTGACCGCTGTGCTTTAGTATATAGCGCAACGGAGGCCAGATAGTGGCCAAGTTATGCTGGACCTCATCCACAAGATTCGCCAGGATCCTGTTAATTCTGTAAAAATCATCACCTAATTCCTCAATACTTCTTCCCTCAGAAATTTTCGCAGCAGCGATTCCCAGGTCAAGGTTTATATGAGCATTCATTCCTATTAATAAATGCTGAAAAGTAATAGGCCAGAAATTAGAAGCGAGCTCAAAGGCTCGCTGCCAGGATTTTGTTACCGGTAAGTTTTCTTTATAATTATAATAAGCATCGATATACCTTTCCGCAAAAACCACATCGAGTTTTTCCATTCGCTTAGGGTCATCGAAATAACCCGTTTCCAATCCCTCTTTTACCTTCCAGGTTACCCGATGGTATAATACAGCGAAGTACCCCAGGACACTATTCTCTTTTTCTGTCTCTTCAATGATTTGGTTTAGGCTTTCTAATACCTGTTCGATATTCTGCATAAAAAAACCGGTTCGTTTAATTCCCAAAAATAGGATTAATCTGAATTTAGAACGTCAGCCATATTTTCACGGCTGTCCTTATCAAAGATTCCAGTGACTGCCAGATCCATATTAGTGGCCTGGAATTCCTTAAGGGCTCTTTCGGTCATAGGGCCAAATTTACCATCCGAGGTTCCGCAATCGAAATCTAGGATCTTCAAGGCATCCTGAAGGTTTACGACATCCTCACCGGTATCTCCTCTCTTGAGTATTTTCTTGCTAAAACTTATTTTAGCTATGGGCACTAATCTTCTGAATCCAAGTAACTGATCGGTTGGGTAAGCAGTTACAGAGACCTGGTTGCCCTGGTTGCCACCAAGACAATAAATACGAGACCCGTTTTTGGAAAAACCCATAAAAACACCTACATGCCCTTTCCAGGATTCCAGGCTTTCCCTCCAGAATACCACAATATCTCCTGGTTCAGGATGATTGATAGCTACTCCGTGCAATAACCACGACCTTGCAGCCAGGCTATTACTACGTTTCATTCCAGCTTGGTGAGCAACCCAATTGATAAATAAACTACACCAGGCAGTTTCATCCGAAGTATACCCCTTAAACCCACAATCTTTGGCATAACTTAATATCTTCTCATTGGATTTAGCCCCTGAGATTTCCTTTACTCCTATTTCAGCGCTAGCGATAGCTAATAAATTTTTCATAATTGATTGGTTATAAATTTTTGGTTATTTATTCTAATTAGAAGAAGGGGATTTTTTGCTATTCCTATCGGATCCGAAAATATGTTCGTGAACCACGGTCTTCCCTCCCCTTACAAAACGATGGACCTGATATTCAAAAAAGGGCTGTAAGGAACCAAACCGTTTAGCCTCTTTTTGAGATCAATTAAATTCAGAGTGTACATGACGAAAAGTAATTCCTGACTAAACTATTTCAAAAAAATACTTACAGAAAGGGGAAAATGCCCCTTTTTTTCTTCTGGAATTTAAAAGTAAATTGGTAAAAAAAGAGAAGATGGCCAATAGGTTTATAGAAAATCCCCAGGTCCAGGATTTAAAATTACAGGCACAGGAAATAAAAAAATCAGGAAAATTCTTTTCAGATGTGGTCGATGACCAGGGTAATCAGTATGTTGACCTTGTACAAGAAGGTGGCGGAGTTTTGGGCATAGCCCTTGTTGGTTACACCTATATCCTTGAAAATGCAGGAATTCGATTTTACAGCCTTGCAGGCACCTCAGCAGGTTCAATCAATACCATCTTAATGGCGGGAATAGGAAAACCCGGCGAACCGACCGCTGAGAAAATAATAGAGATTATCGGGGAAAAGAACTTTTTTGATTTTGTTGACGGGCCATCTGGAATTAAAAGACTCATACAGAAAAAAATAGAAAATGGAGGAAGTATCTTCTGGAATGTTGTATGGAACGCCTCTAAGATCTTTAAGCTTTTAAAATATAAATTAGGTATTAATCCTGGAGATCATTTTGAGAAATGGCTTACACAATATTTGGAGAAATACGGCATTCATAATTTTGCTGACCTGGACCACCGACGGACCCAAATACCAAAACTCACCAATTTACGGAATTCCAATTATGAATTTAAAAAGCCAGGCTTAGCCATTATAACCTCTGAAATTTCTACTCATAGTAAAGTAGAATTTCCGAAAATGAGGGAGCTCTACTGGGCAGAGACAGAGAACCTTCAACCCGCAAAATTTGTTCGAGCTTCCATGTCAATACCTTTCTTTTTCTATCCCTTTACGGTAAAGAATATTCCTAATGCCGGAAAAAGTGAGGACGGTAATTGGGAGAAACATGTAAGCTACAGCGGTCCTGTTCCCCAAAAAGTCAGGTTTGTCGACGGAGGGATGTTATCCAACTTCCCCATTAATACTTTCCACATTCCAAATGGGAAACCTTCACGCCCCACCTTTGGGGTCAGGTTAAGTACCTATAGAGAGTCATATTCAATAACAGACAATACCTTTGGGTATTGCGGTGCAATGATAAGCACCATGCGGCAAATACATGATTACGATTTCATACTAAAAAATCCTGACTACGAAAAATTAATCTGCCGTATCGATGCGGACGAAGAATATAACTGGCTCAACTTCGGAATGTCTGATCAGAGGCAATTAGATCTATTTATCCTGGGAGCCCAAAAAGCTCTTGAATTTTTGAAATCATTTGATTGGGAGGCTTATAAGGAAATTAGAGCGAAGCCCTGATTTTAATTGAGGAGACTTAGGGTTTTTGCAGTGCCTCATAAACTACTGCATTTAAGGTTTTCTTTACCTTGCATAGCCTATTTCGGTTACTATTTCGTATAAGAAAAAGGGTTTGACTTTATAAAGCCAAACCCCGCATTGAAAACCTAACCGCTTTACCGGATCAATAATTATTGTTTTTCGAATTTAATATAATCTAACCTTAGATTATTTCCTTCTCCTTTTTCTCCATTCCATTTAACAGTCAAAGTCTGGATTCCAGCTTCAATATTAACCCTTCCTAGTGCAATGGATTCAGGAATATTATCTTCACTGTTTGTTCCAAAGTCGATATCGCTCAATTCATTGTTATTTAGTTTCAAACTAAATTCTCCTCCCTGTTTGGATTTAACGATACCCGCTCTAAGGATATAATTCCCGTCTTCTGGCCATTCGAAACTGGTTGTTAAGATATTCTCTTTATCAGGATGGGCATTCCAAACGAGAATTTTATGCCCGCTCACTTCTTTGAATAGATCTTCATGAGTCCAAATATCGGAACCCCAACCACCAGTATTTTCTTGAATTTTCAAATTTTCTCCTTCTACTACATTGTCTTCTCTATAAACATCAAAAGGCGTTTCGTAACCATACCGCTCTTCCACTGGAACCGAGGTTAAAGGGTCTTTTCCTCCTGGCTCAAGATACCAATATACCACAGTAGCATACTGCGTTGGCCAATGATTAGGAAAATACTTTTCCAAATAACCTTCAAAAGATTTCTGAAAAGGAATATTATCAATAATATGCCAACGATTCATGGGTTGATATCCCATATTGTCATTATCCTGAGTCTGACTATGAAAAGCATGTTCAAATACGGAGGGAATACACCAGGCATAACCAAAATAGTCTTCAGTACCGGTACCAAATGTTGAAGGAAATTCTTCTCCATCGATAAAGAATTTTTCGTCACCTTCTCCCCACCAATGTTGACCAGGGCCTCCAAGGCTACAACTTCCTCCTTTGGGACTCCAAACATTTAAATGCGTGCCTACGAATCTTCCTCTTCCTTCGGTTTCTAAAAGTGTCCAATCAGGCCAACGCTCTTCATCTAAGGGCTCCAGATCACGGTGCCATTTGGCATGAAACCTCCCCATATCTTTGACTTCTTCTAAAGGCTCGTAAGCAATCTCCATTTCAATTTCCAGGTCTTTCTCATACTCATTATGAATCAGAATCTCAGCACCATCGGAATAAGGCATATACCAATAACTATACATCCAATTTTTCGTCATCCCCATAGGAAGCGTCCTGTATTCATTCCAACCGGGTGAGGTTCCAAAAAAGTCTCCCAGAGGTGACCAAACGGCGGCTTCCTCTTCTCCATCCCACTTTATTTTCAGAACTACTTTTCGTAATATTTCCTCCATTCTGGCACTATCTTTAACCTTAACTCTTGCTTTCAAAGAGGAAATAGCCCCGGCATCATTGAGTTTATAGACCTGCTTCTCTTCCTTTGAAGAAACCTTTTTACTTATTTTATCCGTCGGATTTTCTGAGCCATAAGGAGATTCACCCATTTTATCGGCAAAGAAAGTATTAACCTTATCCAGAGCAGCCAAATTGTTGGCATTGAGTTTGGGCTCAAAAGCCTCTACTTCAGTACCCTCTGGAAAACTGATGTAATTAAAATGATAATATTGACCCCATCCTGGTTCTGCTACGATCTTCAGCGATTTTTGATAGGTAATGGGCACATAGTTATTAAATCCCCTGGCATTAGTCTCATAAACTAGTTCTGGAAAATCAAAGGCGGGAATACTGGGTTTAAAATAATCGATGAATGGTAGATCCACAATGGGTTCTTCCTGACCATCAACAAATATTTTTACTTTCCCTTCCCTTGGGCTCGCAGACCAGATACGCACAATTGCACCAGGTCCCTCCATCTCGGCTAAAACTTCATTATCACCTTCTTTGCGTATATATTGTGGTCGTAATCCATCGTTATTGGCTTCCCAATCAACATATTCTCCAGTTACTGAATCAATTTTACTTTTCCGATCATAACTGGAC
The DNA here is from genome assembly GCF_054121475.1 of Salegentibacter profundi. Lineage (NCBI taxonomy): Bacteria > Pseudomonadati > Bacteroidota > Flavobacteriia > Flavobacteriales > Flavobacteriaceae > Salegentibacter > Salegentibacter profundi. The sequence continues at coordinate 11,510 of NZ_JBSYGG010000012.1, read as the reverse complement.
CACATGGCACTTTCTTCTCCCGGTTCAGGAAGCTCTGCTAATGTTTTCAGGTCTAGTAATTTATTTACCAGGTCGGGATAGCTAATACTCTTGTTCTCTTTTCCACAGGAAACCGTAAGAAAAAGTAAAAATAAAATGCCAATTTGTTTCATAATTATTATCTGTTATTATTTTTTACCCGGTTAAGAGTTTAGAGTCTGACCAAGGTAATTCACGTATTTTTAAATTTAGTGTATTTTAAATTGCTAATTTAATCGATTAAAATCAATAGCAAAAATATTAATATTCCCTTTTACCAGTAGATATTGCCTTCCTTATAACTTATTGACCCTTATATTTACATCCTGGATTTCAGGTAGGTTATTTTCAGGTTTATTCAAGTAAAAATATGCCGTAGCAGAGACATCATCCTTCCGATAAAAATTTGTCCATCCATCCGGGAATTCGGCCTGATTGATCTTGGGAGGTGTATCCATTTCCAAAAGTTTGGTAAAATGGGGTGAATGATCAACTGTTACCGGAACTAATTCGGCTCCTTTAGCCAACAGTTCTCTAACTTTTTCTTTAGGAGCTCCACCAATCTGTTGAATGTCCACTTTAATATCATTATAAAAATACACAGGGTCTGTAATATGATAGCGATAAAAAGCAAATGCTCCTTCTTCTTTATCTGCAATTAAGGACCCCTGGTATAAATGGTCAAAAGTGCCCTGTCCCCAAGCCGTACCAATATAATCTTCAGTTCCTGATCCAACTAAAGTTGGAAATTTTGAATCTTTATCTAAATAAATTTTCACTTCTCCTTCTCCCCACCATGTTTCTTCATATTTTGGATTTGTCAGCACTCCTATATTAGTTCCTAGAAATCGCCCCTTACCCGCTACTCTGGGAAGGATCTCAAAATCATCGCTTAATACTGTTTCTAATTCCCTATTCCAGTAAGCATGAAAATAGAGTACATCTTCTTCCTTATGATCCACCTTAACAAGGTTTACCTCATAAAAGAGCGCATTGAGATCTTTTTCCGATTCATTTACGATACTTATTCTGGCTCCTTCTTTAAAAGGCATAGGAATAAAACAATTAAAAGATCGTCCTTCGGGATCGGTAAAAAACGTGCTTTCGAAGGCCACACGCCTCCCGAGGCCAACACCAAAAAAATCCCCAAGCGGAACAGAGACAGCAGGTTTTTCTCGGCCATCCCAATACATTTCAATTTTTAAGGACCTTAGCATTTCCGGACTGCGGTCATTCACGGTAAGCCAGATCCTATTGATCACCCCACTCCCCGTGATATTAACGAGATCCACACCTTCTCCAGCCGGAATTCGATCAAAAGCATGGCCTTTTGCACCTTGATTTTCCTTAGCACCAGCTCCCTTTAGACCGTCCTGGTTTTCAAAGCTTGTCCATCTTGTAAACACCTTTTCCTCTGGCATTTCATATAATTCTTGCGAAATCATTGGAAAGCAACCAACAATTACCAAGACCAGAAAAAGACGCAATGATCTGCTTTTTAATTTCAAACTCATAAGAAAATTTTTCATTAAATAATCTTTAAACTTTATTTAAAACTCGGGTGATCAATCGTTTAAAAGCTTTGGTTATGGCCTGGTTTGTTCGGATTGTCTTAACTCACGTAGTTCCTGCTCCATTTTTTTAACAATTTCAGGATATTCCCGAAAAACATTTTTAGCTTGTGAAGGATCTTCACTTAAGTTATAAAGCTGACCAGGAGGGGCGTTTTCAATGATCTTTCCATCTTCGATATCACTGTTCTTTTGACCGGTAAATGGAAAAGCAGCAGGACCTCCAAAAGTATGTGCTCCTACTTTTTTAGCGTTAAAACCACCCCCTCCCTGCGCGTTAATATATACCCAGTCTCCTTTTCTTAAAGCCACATTCTGTAGGTTTGATGAAGCAATAACCAAATGATCCCTGATTGGTTTGGATGGATCACTGGTAAGAGCAGGTAAAATATTATAACTATCTATTCCTTCTCCCTCTTGTAATTTCCTGTTGGTAAGGGAAGCAAGAGTAGCAAGAAAATCAACATTTGATGATAATTCATTGGAAACGCTACCCGCAGGTACTTTACCAGGCCAGCGAATAATGAAAGGAACGCGATGGCCCCCTTCCCAGGAATCAAATTTAAAACCAAGAAGATCAGCATTCTGTCGATGCCCCGCACTATAGGCGTCTTGCCCTCCCTGGTTGAGCATACCTCCATTATCACTGGTAAATATTAATATGGTATTCTCTGCCAGCCCCTCTTCATCCAGAGTTTGCATTATTTCTCCTACCATCCAATCAAGTTCATGCATAAAGTCACCATATCGCCCCGCTTCGCTCGTTCCAATAAATCGTGGGGCCGGTGTGAATGGATGATGTATATTGGTGGTTGCGAAATAAAGAAAGAACGGTTTCTCTTTATGATTCCTGATAAAATCCTGGGCTTTATTTTTTAAATGTGTTCCAACCCTACGGTCATCGTATAGATCGTGGGCAGCTCTTCCCCCACCTATGGCGTCCATATCCATTTTTTCCGGAAACCAGCGAGTTTCCGCATGTTTGTCGTAGACCATAGGATCCTCGGAAGTTAACCCAACAACCTTATGGTTCTCCACATACACAAAAGGGGGATGACTATTAAGCACGGGGACACCGTAATAATAATCAAATCCCAGTTCCAGTGGTCCTGGTTTTAAATCTTTATTCCAGTCTATTGGCGTTTCCTTGCCAAAGCCTAAATGCCATTTCCCTACTATCCCTGTCGCATACCCAGCTTCCTTCATAATATCGGCTACCGTCACTTTAGAGGTATCCACCTTTAAAGGAGTTTTTAAGAAAATTGGATTAGAAAAGTTGATTCGGTCAGGATATTCTCCGGTAAGTAAGGCATAACGAGATGGTGAACACACCGCTGATGCAGAATGAAAATCGGTAAACCTCCGGCCTTCATTAGCAAGTTCATCAATTTTTGGGGTCCTTACTTTCGTAGCACCATAAACCCCTATATCTCCATAGCCCACGTCATCTGCATTAATAATAATTACATTGGGTTTTTGTCCTTGCTTGGAATTTTGAGCGTATAAACCATTTCCTGCCATGATTAGCGCTATGCAAGAGAGAAGGTACGTTAGCCTCGCTGTAGCCTGTATAAATCCTAGTTTAATTGATCTATTTGGTTTCATAATTTAATTCCATTCTATAGTTTATATCCGTAAAGAATTTTAAGGATTAGATCCCCTCTTCCCTAGAATATTTAGGGGCGCGTGCGCTCCAAATTTTTTATTTCCTCCAGTTCCCTTTTCAATTGCTTTACAACATCTGGATATTCTCGAAAAACATTTTTCTCTTGTGAGGGATCCACTTTAAGATTATATAATTGAGCTGGAGGTGCATCTTTTTTGATTTTTCCCTTTTCTATATCACTGTTCTTTTGATCAGCGAATAAAAGTGCTGAAGGGCCTCCAAAACCACTTCTACCTCCTTCTTTTCTAGGTCCAAAGCCTCCACCTCCTTGCCCATTGATATATACCCAGTCCCCTTTACGATAAGCAAAATTGTGAGGTGTGGCAGAACTCATTAAAAGATGATCTCTAATAGGCTTTTCAGGAGAATCAATGAGAGCAGGTAAGAGATTAAAACTATCATTTCCTTCCCCTTTTCGAAGTTTCCTTTTTGTCAGAGCAGCAAGAGTAGCAAAGATATCAACATTTGAGGCTAATTCATTGGAAATGCTTCCAGCAGGGATTTTCCCCGGCCAACGAACTATAAAGGGAACTCGGTGTCCCCCTTCCCAGGCATCAAATTTAAATCCCAGAAGATCAGCATTTAACTTGTGACCAGCTCTATAAGCATCTTGTCCCCCGTAGTTAAGCATACCACCATTATCACTGGTAAAAATAAGAATAGTATTATCCGCAAGTCCCTCCTGATCCAGAGTTTTCATTATTTCCCCAACGATCCAGTCAAGCTCATGCATAAAATCTCCATAACGTCCAGCATCACTTGTACCAATAAATCGGGAAGCCGGGGTAAAAGGATGATGAATATTAGTGGTAGCAAAATAAAGGAAGAATGCTTCGTCCTTTTTTTCTTCTATAAATTCTACCGCTTTATTTTTTAGGTTGGTACCTACACTTCGATCATCATATAAATTATGGGCTTTCCTTCCTCCACCAATCGCGTCCATATCCCATTTTTCAGGAAACCAGCGGGTTTCTGCATTTTCATCATAAACCATAGGATCATCGGAAGTTAGGCCTAGTACTTTATAATTTTCAACATAGACGAAAGGGGGGTGGCTGTTAAGCACAGGTACTCCATAATAATAATCAAAACCTAATTCAAGCGGACCAGGTTTAAGTTCCCTGTTCCAATTTACAGGTCTTTCATTCCCAAAACCTAGATGCCATTTCCCAATAACCGCCGTGGCATAGCCTGCCTCTTTCATAATATCTGCCACGGTAACTTTTTCAGTATCTATAGTTAAAGGGTTTTTCAGAAAGATTGCTTTAAAAAAATCTTTTCGTGCAGGATACTCTCCTGTAAGAAGCGCATAACGTGAAGGTGAACATACTGCCGAAGCGGAATGAAAATCGTTAAACCTGCGCCCTTGATGTGCAAGTTGATCTATATTCGGTGTTTTTACTTTAGAAGCTCCATATACACCAACATCTCCGTAACCTACATCATCGGCATTAATCACAATTACATTCGGTGGAGTTTGTTCGTGATTTTGTGCTTTGAGGTCACCGGATAAAGCAATTACGCAAAGCACAGCCAGAAAGATTTTCATACTATTTAAATTTCTGGCTAGCTTATTATTGTTGCGTAATTTTTCCAAACCTATTGAAATAAAGTTAAAACACACTTTTTATTACTCCTAATTATACCCTGGATTTTGGATTAAATTCGGGTTTTCAGTCATATGACTTCTTTGGATTGGCATGTAATAATGGTGTTCCATAAACTTTCGTACTCTATCACCCTGAGCATTTTGAATTAAATAACCGTAAGTGTCACGAGATCTAATATAATAGGTTGTTAATTTATGAAAAACACCACTTAGTTTAATATGAGCAGTACGCCATCTCCTCACATCCCAAAAACGAATACCTTCAAAAGCCAATTCAATTTTTCTTTCATTTCTTATTTTTTCTGTACTGATTTCGGTATGTTCAGGCATTCCTGCTCTTTCCCTAATTATATTAATAGCTTGCAGAGCTTCATCCGGTTTATCGAGCTCAAAGGCGGCCTCTCCAAGATTCAAATAGATCTCCCCTAATCGGAAAATTATGAAATCAGTATCAGTATAACCTCCAAGGGGTATGTCTCTTTCGGTCTGCAAATATTTTTTTACAAAAAAACCGGTTTGAGTGGCACCTGCATAAGGATTATTATTAACATCCTTTCCTCTACCAGAAAGAGAATTATCTCTAGGATCAGAATTAATATCTGAATTAATAGAGAAATAATGGGTTTCGATCCTATCATCTATCCATGGTGCCTCATTATACAAAATAGAGGCATGAAAACGAGGGTCTTTATCTTTATATAATTCCAAAGTTGATATTTCCTGGTCATAATTTATAGAAGAACCAGGTGAACCATCAATAAATTCATAGGAATCTACCATTTCTAAGGTAGGGTTAATAACACTAGCAACAAAAGGTTTGTAAGATAATGGTTGATTGTAGTAGTCATAGTCATTCCCATAATCCTCCCCTACATACTTTTTCACGAAGATTCTCTCATTATGATTCTCTTCCATAAAGATGGACTGATAGTTACGTACTTTGTTGTCAGGATATTTATTAAACAAGCTATATCTTCCGCTTTCAATAATTTTTTTTGAGGCATTATATGACTCTTGGAAAAACCGGGAAGCTTCTGAACTTGGGACGCCTAATATTCCATCTAACTGCATGGATCCATTTTTAGCAATACTGGCTGCATATAACATGGATCTACTTTTGAGGGCCAGGGCAGCGTATTTGTTAGCTCGAGCAAAATTTTGTCCCTCATTATTTTCAGGTAAAATCTCAATAATATCATTAAGTTCTCCTAAAATAAATTCATAAACCTCCAACTCAGTATTTCTACTTACAAAAATCTCTGGATCATTAATTTCCTGAGGCTCTGTGATTAAAGGAACTCCTCCATAACGCATCGCTAAATTATAATAATGAAAAGCTCTTAAAAACCTTACTTCTGCCGAACGTTGTTCAATAAACTCCGGGGGTAAATTGCTATTATTAATTTTCTCAAGAAATTCATTATAACCCCTCATCACATTATAGGCCCAATATCCTAAATATGCTGATCTATTACCTATATTATCAGGATTTATAACTCCCAAGGTGTAGACATTAAGAAGATCGCTCCAGCCAAAGCAAGTTCTCGCTTCATCAGTAACTACCACATTTTTATACTGAAAATCTCCTAATGCATCATTAAAATTAGTGACACTATATAAATGTGTTAAGTACGCATCAGCAAGAGCCTCGTCGTTCCAGACCTGAGCATCAGAAATAATGCCTAAAGGAGCCTTTTCTAATGGGTCTTCACAAGAAAAAAGACTAAAGATGGAAATCGCAATAATGATTAATTTATGATTTTTCATAAGATGTTTTTTAAAATTTTACATTCGCACCAATACTCAGGGTCTTCTGATGTGGATAATTTCTACCAGCGGTGTTATCCGATTCCGGGTCTCGGTGCCTCACATTGGTGATAACTCCCAGGTTGTATCCCTGAACAAAAACTCTCATACTTTTAAAGCCAATTTTTTGTACTAAAGATTCAGAAAAAGTATAATTAAGCCGAAGATCTTTCAGCCGTAAATAATATGCATTTTCAACCATCCAAAAATCCGATCCATAGCCATTTGGATGAGTAGACTCATCCCCATATCTTATTCTAGGCAAAGGGCTCTGTGGATCCGGGTTTTCAGTGGTCCATGCATTTTTCCAAAATTCAAATGGCACAAAATTTACACCGAAAGGAGCCTTGAATTGATCACTATAGAAGACTGAAAAATTTGTGGCGCCTTGGAATAAGGCTGTTAGTCCAAAATTCTTATAGCCTAAATTGAGGTTTAACCCATAAAAAATTTCTGGTTGAACGCTTTTTCCTAATTGAACCTCATCTTTCCAGTTAATTACCCCATCATCATTCTGATCAATATATTTTATGTCCCCAGGCTTGATCACATTATTATTAGCGCCATTTGTTATATCTGCCCAGTTGTCAATTTCTTCCTGGGTGGAAAAAAGTCCATCAGTCTCGTAGCCCCATGATCTATTTGTCCACTGTCCACTTAATTGTCTGCGCCTTCTTTCCTCTTCGGTATCAAATTCAGGCTCTTCGAAATGTCTCCATTTTGTCCGTGCCCAGGAGAAGTTTGTACTCACATCATAAGTAAAATCACCAAAAGAGTTGGAGTGTCCAATAAGGAACTCAAAACCTCTGTCATCCTGACTATTAATATTTTCTTCAGGCAAATTAGCTCCAAAAGTACTTGGCACAGCTAATAATCTGGTGGCTAGAATCCCATTCTTTTGCCTGTAAAAAGCATCTGCTTCAAAGTAAAATTGGCTCTCGTTGAAATTCCCGTCTAATCCTATATTATAAGTAGTAGTTTCCGCCCACTGGGCTAAAGGATTCGCCAATCCTTTGGAAGCGATTCCTCTCTCAATGGTTTCATTTTGGCTAAATACGTAGGAGCGGCCCATTTGGTAACCTGTAAGATAGTTAAACCGTGCATTTCCCTGGTCCCCTGCCTGTCCATAACTCATTCTTAGTTTCAAATTTTCCAAGGAATTAAAATTATCCTTTATGAAGTTTTCTTCACTGAGTCGCCAGGCTAAGGAAACAGCCGGAAAATAGCCCCATCTGTTGTCCTTATGAAATCGAGGGGAACCATCGGCTCTGAAGATAAAATCTGCGAAATATTTATTACGGAAATTATAGCCTAAAGTACCTACATAAGCCATTCTTCCATCCTCCTGGGCACTTCCGTAATTATCTTTGTTTTCATCGCTACCTGCAAAAAGTTGATCGATTTCTTGGGTAAGAAATCCTTCACGGTAGGCATTGAAATAATCCTGCCTGGAGGAGAGAGCCTCTGCCAATGCCATGGCCGTAAAAGTATGGCCAGAGAAAGATTTTCTATAATTTAATTTTAGGTATCCATACGCTAACCAATTTTTCATATCCGACTGATTAAGGCTTACCATACCCTTATTAAATACCGTAGCCTCATGATAGGTATCTTCATCATAATTATAATTATAGTAAGTAAAGGGTGTTCTCCAATCTTTAATGAAGTTATCAATCGCTCGATAGTCCATTTTTAATTCGGCATTTAAACCATCTGTAAAATCCACCAAATCATAATTCATCGTTAAAGTTCCTCTAATAGACTGAAAATTATGATGACTATAACCAGAATAGTCCTTATCAGAGATTGGAAGAGGGTTTGCGAAATCAGCATCGTACCCTGGGTACGTAGGCTTTTCAGGATCCGGATAATACGCAGGTTGTGTTGGCTTAGCTGCTTGCACAGCAGTCATGATAACCCCAATACCCCTTCCTGGTAAATTTCTATATTCTTTTCTTCCACTTATATCAAAGCCGACCTCAAATTTATCAGAAATTTGGGCGTCTAAATTGGATCTGAAACTAAACCTTTCAAATTCTATATCTTCTGATCTCAACATACTTTGTTGATTGAGATAGCCTGCCGATAGAAAATACTTTACAGCTTCACTCCCACCTCTAACGTTCATATTGAAATCATTCATTGGTGCCCATTCTCTAAAAGTCTGGTCCCACCAATCCGTATTAGGAAAACGCGGATCATCTCCTCTTCGAAAATTGTCAATTGCCTCTGGAGAAAATGTAGGTTCTGCACCATTTGTTCGATCCGCTTCATTGGCTAATTGGGCATAAAGAGGTGCATCAGCTAATTCTACTATTTTAGTTGGAGCAGAAATACTGGATGAATAGCTAAAATTAAAAGTAGGCTTGCCCTGGACTCCTCTTTTGGTGGTTACTAAAACTACACCATTACCTGCTCTGGCACCATATACTGAAGCCGAAGCATCTTTTAAAACATTAATACTCTCTATTTCATTAGGGTCCAGATAACCTGGATCCTGTGGAACTCCATCAACCAAAATAAGGGGTGCTCCAAAGCCCCTAATATTTAGAAAAGCACCATCTGCACCTGGTTGCCCTCCACGATTCATCACTTTTAATCCTGGAACCCGACCAGCCAAAGCAGAAGTAATATTTCCTACAGGAACATCTTTAATTTTCTCTCCTTCCACCGTACTTACAGCGCTGGTAGTAGTAATTTTTCGTTGCGTTTCATATCCTACAACAACGACTTCTCCTAATTCTGACACATCCTCCATCAAAACTATTTCAATATTATCGGTTTGCTCATCAACAGTAACCTGTTGAGATTTGAAACCAATGGAGGAAAAAATCAAAATATCATTAACCTCGGCTTCAATTGAAAATTTTCCGTCCATATCCGTGGTAGACCCGGTATTCGTACCTTCAATATGAACCGTTACCCCGGGCAAAGGGATGCCATCCTCATCGGATACCTTTCCAGAAACGGTTTGCTGAATATCACTTCCTGAGACGGTAAAGATTACAGAAAAAAGTGCGAAACTAGTAATGATAACCGTTTTGTGATAACTTTTACTGAGCAAGCTTCTTATAAGCTGTTGCATTTTTAAATTTATTCGCATAAACTATTGTTTAAAATGTTAATAGAATCTATTTAAGTTTAGATTGGCATTAATTTTTCTGTTTAATTAATCGATTAACTTATAAAATAAACTGCTAGATTAAACGATTAACTTATTAGCGAAATTTTTTAGGATTTTTTTAAAAATAACACTTTCTTAACACCAAAGTTAATAATATATCTTTCTTATCCAAAGATTTAATCGATTAAATTTGGAATTCATTGGGAAGAATTTTTTAAACCCATTTTCATCAAAACTACGGTATAAGGATTCCAAGTAGACATCGTAAAATAAATTCTAGTATACCCTTGTCCTCCAGTTGCAAAATGTTCAAATTGATAGGGACCGTATTCTCCTCCCCATACGTTTTCCCTTCCCTGATCGTGAAGGTTATCGCAATTCTGTTCCTGCCAACTCACATGCATAAAATTACAATAGCCCTTATCTTCCCATGGGTGGAAAACTATTTGGGGTTCAGACCAGGATCCCCAGGGGGTATCCGCTGTCCGCAAATTAATTCCCCTTGGATTATTGCAATTATAAAGCATAACCCATTTATCAATAAATTTATTATAGGATACTGAAAATTCCCCTACACAAGGATTATCCATTCCAAAAACTGGAACGGCCGCCGCTTCCTCTTCAGCCCAGAGTGGATTACCGGTCTCGTCCATCCCCGCAAAATAACGAATAGCACTGGCATCCTCAATTTCAGCAGCAGGTTGATAGGCCATATAAACATGACTTTCTCGGTATTTGCCGGTACCAAAAATAATTAATCCGTCTTCCTCGCTTTCCGCAGGCAAAAGCTCCCAGTTTGATGTATTATCCTGAACAATAGAAATATTGATAAATTTCCTGGTGGAAAAATTATACAAGTATTCAAAAGTTTTCCCTCCATCATCTTTTGCCCTGGCTAAAACAGACCTTCCCATCACCTCCTGTGGAGTGTGGTCCGTAGTGTGATAGATATACATTTGATCATTAACCATCACACCTTCGGTAGGAACCTCGAATTCCTTTTGGCTGATTCCAGGTATATGTAATGAATGGTAAAGACCATCGTCATCTTCAATAAAGTCCAGAGACAATCCATCTTCGGGGTCAGAATCGTCGGTAAACGCCATCACATTAGGCAAACCTCCTTTGGAGCCCCAAGTATCTCCAAATAGTATAAAAGTTGTATCCCCATATTGAAATGGTACTCCCAGATCGGTAGCTCTTAAACCATATCGAGTAAATGTTTGATTCCGGGTATGCTCATTGTGTTGTCGGTCTATATCACCCACGATTTGCTCAATCTTTGTGGCGTGGTTGGTTATTTCCACATCAGCCATAACCACCTCTGGAATACTACCGGTGATTACTTCTTTTTTATTTTCATTTACCTTCTCAACAACATCATTATCCCTTGTGCAGGATGAAACAATAATAATCAGGAGAATGAAGCCTAATAGGAATCTTTCCGTCTTTTGAAGGTCAAATATGTTTACTTTATTCTCCACCTTTATATTCTTACTTCCTTTTTAGTAACTTTTCAGTAGCTTTAATTATAGCCTCGGCATTAAGTCCGTATTTGTCCATTAATTGCTCAGGGGTACCACTTTCCCCAAAAGTATCCTGGGTAGCTACAAATTCCTGCGGAACTGGATGGTTTTCTGCTAAGGTGCGGGCTACGCTTTCTCCAAGCCCTCCAAGGAAGTTGTGCTCTTCGGCGCTCACCACACATCCGGTTTT